>CAYJIW010000048.1:0-13205 GCA_964370335.1 uncultured Deferribacteraceae bacterium | reverse complement strand
AGAGCATCAGCCTTCCAAGCTGAGGGTCACGAGTTCGAGCCTCGTTACCCGCTTAAATTAAACCACTTAACATTAGTTAGGTGGTTTTTTTGTTGTGGTATTTTTAAGGGAAAAAGGATAACCCCCGAAACTAAAAGTAACGGGGGTTAGAGATAATATGTTAAAAAAGTTAGGGGATGGCTACGTGTACGAATACATTTCACCAGAAAACCCCTCTCGAAGAATAAATTCTCGATTATTGCAGTTCCCTTTCCAAATGAGCTACGCAATCAAGAATTACTTGATTTTATTCTACAACATGTTAATCTATAAGTCAAGATATAATAATGTTTATTTTCATTTGTAAGAGGTGATATATGGCAAAAAGAGTTCTAGGACTTGATATTGGTATAACTTCTGTCGGGTGGGCAGTCATTGATTTTAATGAGTCCAAATTTATTGATGATAATCAGGTGCATGAGCGTATTGTAGGTGGCGATATTATTGCATCTGGTGTTCGTATATTTCAACAGCCTATTGATAGAAACAGTAAAAGTTTAGCTAAAATTAGAGGTGAATCTAGGCGTACTAGGGCAACTATAGAGAGGCGTGCTGAAAGATTAAAATACTTAATTAATCTTGCTACGCAATATGATATTATTGATGATAGTTTTTCTATAGCTAATTTCGATGCAAAAAAAGGCACATTACCAGATTATTGGAGTGTATGGCGTTTAAGAGTAGATGCATTAGATAGACAACTTAGTAATTTTGAACTCTTCAGGGTTTTATATCATATTGCTAACCATAGAGGAGCATATTTTTTAACTAAAGCAGAACAGAATAGCATTAATAATATAAATATGGATAATTTACAAGAAATTGCTGATGACGAGAAAGCAAAAGAAGATAAGAAGGTAAAAGATGCAATTAAAAGGTTAAGTTCCGAGTATACTAGAAGCGGTTATCGTACTATTGGTGAATACATATATAATAAAGAAGGTAAAAAAAGAAATACTAGTGGGGATTACACGCTATCAATAAGAAGAGAATATTTACGCGATGAAGTAGAACTCATATTAGAAACACAACGAAATTTTAATGAAAAATTATCAAAAGAATTTCAAGATAAATATATTGATGAAGTCCTCATGCGTCATCATCCACTAGATGAAACAAAATTGCAGAATATGATGGGTAAATGTGATCTAATAAAAGACGAAACATGTGCGCCTAAAAAAGGTTATTCTGCTGAAATGTTTACATTGTATAATCGGTTAAACAATTTAAAATTGGGTAAACAAAAAGAATTGATAAATCAAAGCCAACGTGAAATTATTATAGAATTGGCAAAGAAAAAAGAAAAAATAACTTTTACAGATTTAAGAAATGAACTTAAATTAGATTATGATACTTTGTTTAATTTGTGTGACTACAGAGAAGACAATCCAGAATATTCAAAAGCTATTACAATTAAAAGAGATAAAATTTCAGATATAAAACAAGAAGATTGTGATTTATATTCGGAGAATGGCGAAGTTGTTGATAATTTTCATTTAAAACTAATAGAAGATGTTCAAAAGGTATTTAATAATTACCCAAAACTACAAGCAAAAAAGTATTATTACTACGATATTAGACGCATGTATAAGGATAAGTTAAAAGACGAACTTAGGTTTTCAAAATTAAAATCAAACTATATAAAATCTAGGTTGGAAGTAGGTGACGAAAAGTATTACAAACAATTTGAAAAAGATACCTTTGTATCTCTTAGTGGTTATCATTTATTAAAAAAAGGTCTTGGCGATTATTTTGAAAATCTTACCAATGAGCAATTAGATATAATTGCAGAATCATTAGTATATTATAAGTCAGATGACACTAGAGAAAAATATCTTAAGGAAAATGGGATAATTGACGATAATTTAATTAGTAAAATACTATATTTAGATATATCAGGATTGGCAACATTTTCTAAAAAAGCATATAAATTGCTAAATAGAGAAATGGAAAAAGGATTTTTATTTCACGAAGCTAAAGAGATGATTGGGTTTAGTGAAGATATACCGGTAAAATCTGTTAAAATTGCAGAATATACAGGGTTTTATGGCAAAAATCCAACAGTGGCGAGAGTGTTATCCCAGTGTCGCAAGGTTGTTAATGCTATTAATCGTGTTTATGGGAAAGATAAACCAATAGATGAAATACACGTCGAGGTCGCAACAGAAGTAGCAAACTCAAAAAAGAAAGTTGATGCAATTGCAAGGGGGCAACGTAGGTACAAGGAGCAAAAAGATACTGCACTTGAGCGTTGCATTGAGGCAAATATTAATCCAAATGGAGCAAACTTATTAAAGTTTAGATTAGCAGAAGAACAAGATTTTAGATGTATATATTCTGGTAAAGGAATTGTTATAGGCTCACCAAGTAGTGATGATTTTGTAAATATACTTGATTGTGAGGTTGACCACATTGTGCCTATAAGTCGTTCATTCGATGATAGCTTGAATAACAAAGTTTTATGTACAGCAAAATCAAACCAAGATAAACAGAATATGTTGCCTTATGAATGGTTTGGGAATGATGAAAAAAGGTGGACATTATATGAAGCTCGTATTAATCAACTTAATAGAATTAGAAGTGTTAAAAAACGTAATTTACTCAGAAAGACATATACAGACGAGGATAAGGAAAATTTTATTTCTCGCAACTTGAATGACACAAGATATGCAACACGTCATGTAGCAGAATATTTAAGAGAACATTATGATTTTTCAAGTTCTCAAGTCGATATAAATGAGAAAATGCGTGTTCAAACTAGAAGTGGTGGAATTACTGCAAAGCTTCGCCATTTGTGGGGGCTAGAGAAAAATAGAGATGAAAGTTATAAACATCATGCATTAGATGCTATTGTTGTTGCTTGTGCAAATATGGGGCATATTTATTACCTATGTAGCGTAATGAAGGAAAAGTATTTAAAACAACGTGAAAATATGTTGCCATGGACTACATTTAGAGAAGATGTGAAAAAATCTCTTGATAAGGTTTTTGTATCTCGTATGGTTAGATGTAGTGCCACAGGCGTAGGGCATTCCGAAGTTGTAAACCCTTTAAAGAAGGCATATAAAGATGCTGCAAAAAAAGGAAGACAACCAAGTGTTGATGAAATTCAAAAGATAAAAGATAAATTATCTAGCAAACAAAATCAAGTAGAACTGAAGCGTTATAATAGTGATACAATAGATTTTTCATTGAGCAATATGTTTAGGTTGGATATATATCTTATTGATAATAAGTATAAAATAGTGCCAATATATGCAATAGATTTGCATCGTAAAGATTTTAAGCATTATTATCAGCCTTACGAATATGATAGACAAGGTGATCTAGTCGAAGCTAAAGAGAGTAATTTTATTTTTAGTTTATATAAAGATAGCTTTGTAAAAATAGCAACTAGTAACGAAATCTACGAAGGATATATAGACCAGTATAATGCACAATCTGGGCAATTATATATATCAAGTTCGTCGGGTGACAATATTTATGAAATATCAACAAGCACGCTGTCAATAGGTGACTGTATCAAGTTTGGCGATAGAGGGCTTATTATAGATAGTTTTAATGAGGGACTCGGCTTACTCAATTTAGATGGTGGCATAGAAACAATTATTGCTAAGCCTAAAAAAGAGGGAGCATCTGAGTATAAAACTGATATAAAATTCATAAGATTAGATAGCGAGAAAAAAATTAACGCAAGTACATTTGTTAAGCTTCAAAAGTTTGATGTTGATCCTTTAGGCAATATTGTAGAAGTAAAGAAAGAGAAAGAAAGATTTATAAATAAGATGAAAAGCAACTCAATACGCTATAAAGAGAGAAGGTTGAAAAAACAACAAAGAGAATAAAGCTAAAATAGAGGTATATTATGGGTTGGAGGATTATACAAATTTCACAGCCTTGTTATTTGAGGGTTAAGAACAAACAGCTATCGTATGAACCACTTGAGGGTGATAGTTTAACTATCCCCCTTGAGGATATTTCTGTAGTTATATTAGAGAATAATCAAATAATGCTAAACAACTCGTTACTATCAGAGATGATGGAGTATGATATTGTGTTATTTACAAGTGATTTTTCACATATGCCGTCAGGTGTTATGCATCCTTTTCATAATCATTCAAGATATTCAGAAATGGCTTCAATTCAAATTGAAGCTACCCAACCATTTAAAAAACGGTTGTGGCAATCAATAATAAAATCAAAAATAACTAATCAAGGGCTTGTATTAAAGTCTTTGTCAAAAGATAATAGTAATACATTACTGGAAATTGCAAAACAAGTGCAATCGGGTGATTTGAAAAATTCTGAAGCCTTTGCTGCTTCAATATATTGGAAAAGTATATTTGAAAATTTTAATAGACATGATAGTTTAGATATTCGCAATGCTTTGCTAAACTATGGTTATTCAATATTACGTGGTGCAATAGCACGTTCTGTTGTTGGTGCAGGATTAATGCCATGTTTTGGAATACATCACCATAATAAACTAAATTCTTTTAATTTAGTTGATGATGTTATGGAGCCTTTTAGACCTTTTGTCGACTTTCAAGTAAACTTACTTAATCTTACCGATATTAAAGAGCTAAATCCCATTATAAAAAATAAAATAGTTCAAATTTTAACAACTAATTGTTTAATTAATAATGATGAAGTAAATATTTTAAAAGCATGTGAATTAATATCAAGTAGCTTAGCTAAAGCGTTTAAATATAAGAGCATAGAGGTTTTAAAGTTACCTAGTTTTATTTAATAAAATGGTGAGCATTATGGCGATATATGGGGAAAGATTTATGCGGATACTTGTTTTTTTTGATTTGCCAACATTGACAAAGAAAAATAGAAAAGAGGCAACTAAATTTAGAAACTCATTAATTAAAGATGGCTACATAATGTTGCAATGGTCTGTTTATTCAAGGCTATGTAAGGGGCTAGATGTAATTGAAAAGCACCAAAAAAGGCTTCAAAATATGATGCCTACCGAAGGGAGTATTCGAACTTTAGTTGTTACAGAAAAACAGTACGCTACTATGGGAGTTCTGCTTGGTAAACTGAAAAAAGAAGAAGAAATAGGCGATATACCACTACTTTTATTATGATTTTTTTGTTATGCACTACAAGATAACCTTTATTTTACAATAAGTTATCTTGTAGATATTATAGCATAACTAATTTGGAAAGGGAACTACAACTCTACTTGATACTATCAACTCTAATCGTATATTATAGCATAACTAATTTGGAAAGGGAACTACAACTTATTTTACTTTGGGAAAACAATATAAAGAATTATAGCATAACTAATTTGGAAAGGGAACTACAACACCAGTATTATTAAAGGCTCTAACTTCTGCATTATAGCATAACTAATTTGGAAAGGGAACTACAACCGAACGCAAATGCAAGCGTATCAACTATAAATTATAGCATAACTAATTTGGAAAGGGAACTACAACGATGTTTGACGTTATGGAGCGTGAGATTGTATTATAGCATAACTAATTTGGAAAGGGAACTACAACGCTATTCCGCATTGTCCATTCTTGATTAAAATTATAGCATAACTAATTTGGAAAGGGAACTACAACCTACAGCACCAACAATGAGACAAGCAGAAGATTATAGCATAACTAATTTGGAAAGGGAACTACAACTTTATATCTCTTATCACGTTAATATATTTTATTATAGCATAACTAATTTGGAAAGGGAACTACAACCTATAGACTGTAAGTTTTGACAACCCCAAAATTATAGCATAACTAATTTGGAAAGGGAACTACAACTATATCCTAACCCCATATAAGATAGTACCAATTATAGCATAACTAATTTGGAAAGGGAACTACAACAGAAAGCTATGAGGCATCGCAGACAATTAAATTATAGCATAACTAATTTGGAAAGGGAACTACAACTAACAAAACGATAGACGCTATTAATTCTTTATTATAGCATAACTAATTTGGAAAGGGAACTACAACATCTGATTGTATAAATCCCACTCGTTATTTATTATAGCATAACTAATTTGGAAAGGGAACTACAACCCATTCGTCATGATTTTCGCTACTTAAAGTATTATAGCATAACTAATTTGGAAAGGGAACTACAACTATACGAAAACTATCGTTAGTATTCCATAGATTATAGCATAACTAATTTGGAAAGGGAACTACAACATGTTTGTCGAAGTAGACACAAGCACAGAAATTATAGCATAACTAATTTGGAAAGGGAACTACAACTAATTCATCTCTCATTTTACCCGCCACATAATTATAGCATAACTAATTTGGAAAGGGAACTACAACCGTAGCACAATATGATATACCAGCTCCAGCATTATAGCATAACTAATTTGGAAAGGGAACTACAACCTTAATATGCTCTGATTGTTTAGAGTATGCATTATAGCATAACTAATTTGGAAATTCGTTAAAACACACTTGTATTCATATAAAAATTATAGCAGTATAGTTATGTCGGGAGTTTATATGAAATTCAAGAAACATTTTAGAAATACTTAAAAGGGGATATTTTATGCTACTTACAATGGAAGATATGAAAGGTTTAGTGCCTACAGGTGATGGGTTTAGGCATAAAGCTATACTAGATGAAGTAAAAACACTTGAAGATATTGACAGAATTGACTTAATAAATGAGCAGTTTACTGCTGTTTATGGCTATACTGTAATTATTAATATAAGTGACGTTTTAAAGTTAAAAAATACATTGCATCAAGTTTAGAAGTTACAAGTAAAATAGTAGCCACACCAACAGTCAATATATTCATGTCTAATTCAGACACATCTTTTTCTATTGCTAATTAGCAGACATTACATTAAGATAATAGCATATAAGTAATTATGTAATGATAAGAATATTTAAGGATATCTATGTCAATCCGTTATCTAGTTCCAAACTTACAAGTTATCGCTAGCGACTTAGTTTTATCGCAATGTGATTTTAATGAGTATTTCTATCAATACGAACAAGATATTAAAGGTAGTTTATTCATATGTACTATCGCACGTGCCGATAGTATTGAGGGTGCTAGAAACGCTATATCATTTATACAGCAGAAGTATTCTGATGCTACACATAATTGTTGGGCATTTCAAGTAGATGTGCCAAAAAGTACAGCAAAAGTTGGATATAGTGATGACGGCGAGCCACACGGTACTGCTGGGAAACCGATGTTGCTACAGTTGCAATATTGCGATATTGGCGAGCTAGTCGCTGTTGTTACTCGTTATTTTGGTGGTACAAAACTTGGTACGGGCGGGCTTGTGCGTGCTTATCAAGGTAGCGTTGCTGATGCTTTGCAAAGCTTGCCAACTACTCGTAAAATCGAAAAAAACACTATAAAAATTACTCTTGACTACAATTATAGCAGTCTTTTACACCGTATCCAATCACGTTATGAATTATCAATAATCAACGAGCAGTTCGCAACCGATATTACATACACTATAGAAATACCTACCGACAAAATAGATGACTTTTTAAAAGAAGTGCAATCAGCTACTAATGGTAACTACTTAATCACCTAACCTAACCTTAGCTTTGCTTTTTCTATTTCACTATTTATAGATTGTACAAAAATCAATGAAAATAACGCTATTAAAGCGCCAATAATAAATGGTATGCGGTAATCTATCAACCATAAAAAGCCACACACTGCTGGCACTATTACTGCTACAATATGGTTAATCGTAAACCCTGTAGCCATTGATGGAGCAATGTCCTCTGGTTTGCTTATTTTCTGGAAAAATGTCTTTTCGGCGATATTAAAGTTAAATAATAACTGGTCTGCAACATATAGTATCGCAATAATATATCCGTTATCTACAAAGGCATACGCTAAAAATATAAATACTGTCGATAAAAAGCTATACGATAATAATTTCTTTTCACCATATATATTTATGAACTTGCCAATCATTGGATTTAGTATCCAATTAACAGCGTTATTTATCAAAAATAGTGCTGTAATCGCACTTGCAGAATAGCCAAACTTTTCAACGAGTAATATTAGTGAAAACACCATGAAAATCTGTCTTCTGCCACCTGATAATAGTGTTAAAACGTAAAATAACCAGTATTCTTTCTTGAGTATGATTTTCTTCTTCTGCATTGGTAAAGTGCTTAGGTTAGGGCGTTTAATGTATGCCCAGATAGCCCCAACGACTGCCACCAAGCCACATACAATATATAATTGTAAGTATGACATAAACGGTAAACATGCTATTATAAACAAAGCTGCTACTATGTTGCCTAATGCCGATATGCTACGTAAACGACCAAAAACAAGCGGTGCAAGGTTCTGTTTAAATGCTTGCAATGTTAGTGATTGATTAACTGTTTCAAAGTAGTGAAACCCGACAGATAGTACAAACGTCGATAGTAAAACGCCCATATAAGTTGGAAACATACCCATCGAAATAACGCCGATACCCAATATAACTACAGACAATATCGCAACTGTAACTTCTTTCATGAATAACAATAATAATAATACAGAAACAGCTAACAGCCCCGGCACTTCACGTATAGATTGGATTATCCCCATTTGTGCGCCGTCAAGCCCGACAACTTCTACAAAGTAGTTCGTGTTTAGCATCTGCCACGACTGAAATGCTACAATTTGCGCAAACGTAAGTATGAACAAAAACATAAATGCCTTATTTGAAAGGTCGTCAGTAATTTCACGTGGTTTTATGTAATTAATTATTATATTTTTCATAGTTTGATGAATATAACTGTTTTTATAATTTTTTGCAATTAAAGAATTAATATGCAAATATTAGAATATTTTGCTTTACAAAAAAAGATAATTATGGTATTATTATATATAAATGGTAGTAAATATGATTTACTTTGGAGGTAAATATGAGAATTTTATTAGCGCTGTTATTAGTTTTAGGCATTTCAAATGTCGCATCTGCCGAGCAGATGAAAGTGAAAAGCAATATGTCATACGCAGACACTGTTGCAAAGTTAGAGACTGATATTAAATCATTCAAACTAAACATTATTGCAAAAATCGACCATGCTGCTGGTGCAAAAATGGCTGATTTAAAGCTTAACCCTACAATTGTTTATATTTTTGGCAACCCAGCAGTTGGCACACAATTAATGAATGAAAATATTGCTTGGGCGTACGAGTTACCGTTGCATTTATTGGTTTATCAAGACGATAAAGGCGATGTGTACTACATGTATGAAACTAAGTCTGATAGGGCAAAAACGGATAAAGAGCGTGAAATTACTAAACGTATGGATGGCGCTTTAAAAAGATTAACTACTGGTAAGTAATAAAAAAGCTGCTAACTTTTAACGGTTAGCAGTTATTTTTTTAACTAAAAACGATATAAACATCGCAGATAAAATTGTAAAACACACCGCAAAACATATCAACATAGCTTCTGCCATATTCATAAATTTTATAGAAGGTATCAGATACCAACCGTCAGCATATAAATTTGTTAAATAGCTTTGTAAAGCATTTAGCTCTGTACCGATAGGTATTACAGGGTAATCATAGCCACAATCGCCAGTTGGCAAAAATGTTGCAGGAAACCACTCGTGCAACGGTAAATTCAATGGATATGTTGGAACAAGGCTACAACCTGTCATGCCAAATATATTACCACTATGTATTGAATTATGGATAGCATTTAGCATTATTGAAAACCCTATGCCTTTTATTATTCCGTAAAATGCGAGGGCATAACCAAATATCTTTAATGCTAATATTTTGGGGTTGATTGCAGCCACAAAGCCAGCGATAGCCATGCAAAACATAGAAAATCTGATGTAAACACATTGCTCGCAAGGTGGCATATAAAGATAGTTTTGGAAAAATAGCTGTGCTACAAGCTCCAAAACTAGCCCAGTAAACGCCATCAATAGCCATAGAAAGCGTCCATTTTGTAAATCTGATATTATATTAATAACTTTCATATCAACTACTTAGATACTTTAGATATATCCTTTGCAAGCTTTGCAAGTTCATCAAGTGATTTTGCACGCTCATGATGCATAATATATTTACCATCAATAATAAACATTGGCACACCGCGTATTTGCGCATAAAGTAACGAGTTATCCCAAGTTTTTAGTAATGTTTGCGTATTTGCATCTTTAACAAGCGTTTCATACTCTTTCATAGATACGCCAGCTTTATCAAGCCCATACGATATAAATTCTTCTTGGCTACTCCAGCGTTTTTTCTCTTTGTGATAGCCTTCGTAGTATCCAAATAGCGCTTTTTTATAAGTAGATTTTTCGTCAAATATACCTATGCCAGCTTTTTGATCTTTTGCAAGTAAAGCAGCGAGTACGCCATTGAATTGCCTTCCAAACTGTCCTTTTTCTTTTAAGTACCATGGTTCAAACACAAGTACACCGTCAAGCTTTTGCATTAATTCTGTAGTTACTGAGTTATCGTAAGCATAGCAATAAGGGCAATCGTAGCTAGATATTTTTATCAAAGTACCTTCTTTATTAGGGATAGGGTTTTTAAGTACTGAATAGTCAACGCCTTCTTCAACAGCGAACGCATTAACGCTGAAAATCGTAATCAATAGTAATAGTGCTATTTTTTTCATAAATATTCCTTTAATGTTATTTCAAGAGTTATTGTAATAATATAATATATTTTGTCAACGGTTAAAATAATTCTCTACAACATTAATACAATTTTCTTGTTGATTGGTCAAGCATGTTATATTATAATGACACATAAACTTATTGGAGGTTTATTTTTTTATGGATATGCACACACAGGATTATAATACAGGCAGTAGCGAATATGCTACACAAGCATATGTTGTTGATTTTATGCGTAGGATCTACATGTGGATGACTGCTGGTTTATTTTTAACAGGCGGTATCGCTTATTATGTATCTACTAATGAGCAGTTGATGCAATCGCTTTTTTCTAGCACTTTTAATTTGGTAATATTAATTGCTATACAGTTAGGGCTTGTTATTGTTTTAAGTTTTGCTATTAACAAAATTTCTTCAGGTACTGCGACACTTTTATTTTTGCTATATTCGGCAACTGTTGGTGTTACAACATCAGTTATATTTGTTGTTTACGATTTAGGCTCTATCTATAATGCATTTGTCGTAGCGGCGGGTATGTTTTTAGCTATGAGTATATATGGCACAGTTACTAAGCGTGATTTAACCAGTTTAGGTGGGTTCATGTTTATGGGCTTGGTAGGTATCATTATAGCAAGCTTAGTAAACCTAATTTTTAAAAGCCATAAGGCATTTTTGGTTATATCTTGCATTGGTGTTATAGTGTTTGTTGGTTTAACGGCATATGATACGCAAAAAATTAGACAAATTGCATATGAAAACTATTCTGGTAATGAAGATTCTGCTAAAAAATCAGTAATTATGGGTGCGTTGGCGCTATATCTCGATTTTATCAACTTATTCTTATACTTATTAAGGCTTTTAGGTAACAGAAAATAATTATTACACGCTCCTGCATTTGTAGGAGCGTTTTTAAATTATTTATATTCAAGCTAAAATTCTATTCTATCTAATTTTTTTTCATGTTTTTTCCGATTTTATTTGACGATTTCATTTGAAATGGGTATATATTATGGATAAATATTGCTCGCCCTAATGGCTCAGTCGGTTAGAGTGCGTCCTTGGTAAGGACGAGGTCCCCAGTTCAATTCTGGGTTAGGGCTTTAATTATGTCAGATTGCATGGCGGTTGCCGTGATTAATTAAATAAACTTAGAATGGTTATGGAGGTCAGAAATGGCTAAACAAAAGTTTGAACGTACGAAACCACACGTAAACGTGGGTACAATTGGTCACGTCGACCATGGTAAGACAACGCTAACAGCAGCGTTAACAAGAGTATTAGCAGAGAAGGGCTGGGCAGCATTTATTGACTATGCAAATATCGATAAAGCCCCAGAGGAGCGTGAGCGTGGTATTACAATAGCAACAGCACACGTTGAGTACGAGTCAGAAACTCGTCACTATGCACACGTAGACTGTCCAGGTCACGCCGATTATGTTAAGAACATGATCACAGGTGCAGCACAGATGGATGGCGCAATATTAGTTGTATCATCAACAGATGGTCCAATGCCACAAACACGTGAGCATATCTTACTTGCACGTCAAGTAGGCGTTCCATATATCGTAGTATTCATGAACAAATGTGACATGGTAGACGATGAAGAGTTATTAGAGTTAGTAGAGATGGAAATTCGTGATTTATTATCATCATACGAGTTCCCAGGCGACGACACTCCAATCATCAAAGGTTCTGCATTAAAAGCATTAGAGAACCCGACAGATTTATCGCAAACACAACCAATTTGGGACCTATTAGCAGCATTGGATTCATACATCCCGACTCCAGAGCGTGCAATTGACCAACCATACCTAATGCCAATCGAGGACGTTTTCTCAATTTCAGGCCGTGGTACAGTTGTAACAGGTCGTGTAGAGCGTGGTATTATCAAAGTTGGTGAAGAAGTTGAAATCGTAGGTATCCACGAAGCAACTGCAAAAACAACAGTAACAGGCGTAGAGATGTTCCGTAAGTTATTAGACCAAGGTGAAGCAGGCGATAACGTAGGTATCTTATTACGTGGTACAAAGAAAGACGAAGTTGAGCGTGGGCAAGTATTAGCAAAGCCAGGTTCGATCACTCCACACAAGAACTTTAAAGCAGAAGCATACATCTTAAACAAAGAAGAAGGCGGACGTCACACTCCATTCTTCGCAGGTTACCGTCCACAGTTCTACTTCAGAACGACAGACGTAACAGGTATCATCATTCTACCAGAAGGCGTAGAAATGGTAATGCCAGGTGATAACATCAGTGCAGAAGTTAACCTAATCCAACCAATCGCGATGGAGAAAGGTTTACGTTTCGCTATCCGTGAGGGTGGGCGTACAGTTGGTGCTGGCGTTGTTACTGAGATCATCAGCTAATTTTACGAAGTAAAAAGTAGATGATGAGCGAAGTAACAATCTATTGCTAACAAAATAATTAATTAGCAATAGACAGTTACAAAAAAAGTAAAGTTAGAATTATAGTGGCATTAGTTCGCTAATGCCACCAGTTTAACAGGATTGAAATTAATATGGAAAACCAAAAAATTAGAATTAAGCTGAAAG
>CAYJIW010000047.1:0-13462 GCA_964370335.1 uncultured Deferribacteraceae bacterium | reverse complement strand
TATTATCAGCATAAACTGATAATATTGTGCCTGCGTTATGGCCTGCTATTGTGCCTATAATGCTATCGCCATCAGCCCAAAAATCTATTATGCCAAAATTTTTAACGATACCACCTTGCAATACTTTACTAAAAAAGCCTAAGCTACCTCCACCCTCAGCAGGTGTATTAAGGTTTTTAACTGTATAATTATCGCCATCAAATACGCCATTAAAATCGTTTATTGGCAACCAGTTATAATTTATAAATGGGTCAGGGTCTGCAAATACAATATCAGCCGTCAATTTTACGTGTATATTATTGTTACCAGCGTTTATATAATCCCTAATAGTTTGCAACCCTGTTTCGCTACCTACATGATATATGCCATCTCTAAAGATTACATCGTTTAGTTGCGGGATAAATTCTTTTTGTAGCAATATAGTTTTGTTATCCACAAGTGCATATCCATACATAAAGTATTCCAGCGGAGCATTTAGGCTATCAATAACTGCAACTGATGTTATATCGCCTCTATTCATATTTGTTTCATCACCAAAGTCTTGTGACATAGTGTCCGAAAACCAGTTATTTGCAATAGTCATTCCATCTCGAAGTCCTACAATACCACCAACAGTGCCATTATTTGGTAGACTATACGTCATGCCAACATTAGCATAACACGATGTAACCTTACCGCTACTATTGCCAGCAATACCGCCTATTTCTGCAAACTCTCCATTAGCTGTAATCATGCCACCATCAACGTAAACTGCCAATAGTGTGCCTGTATCCTTGCCAACAATACCGCCTATAATTGCATCACTAGCAGTAGATGATACGTTTATGTTAGTAGCATAACTTGCTGATATAATACCATCATTTTGCCCAACTATGCTACCTACATACTTGTTGCCTATAACTGTGACGTTATCAACATGCACGTTTGTAATAGTGCCATAGTTACGCCCAGCAATAACACCAACGAAATAATTGCCCGTAACTGTAACGCCTGATACGTGTAAATCTTTCACAACTGCACCGTAGCCGATGTTGCCAAACATACTATTATTATCAGATTTGTTATCACTAATATTTAAACCGCTAATAGTATATCCGTTACCGTCGAACGTGCCAAAGTATGATTTTATCTGCTTAAATTCTGTTTTGTTATCAAGCACAATATCGTTAGTGAGCTTTGCATTTGCATTGTTATTGCCTTTGTTTACACTATCACGAAATGCTAAAAAGGTAGTCGCATTATTTATTTCAATAAAGCTACCACTAGAGCTATTATTGTTACTACTATTGTTGATGCTGTTGTCTGTAAGGTTATCATTACACCCGAAAAACGCTAATGTAATTACAATCAATAATAGTTTTAATTTTTGCATAATTCACCAACTTTGCTTGATTTATAAAGTTAATTTATGCTTTTTTAATATTTTTTGCAAGTAAAGAATATTTGATAAACAAAAAACGAGAGTTTTTACACTCTCGCTATTAGTAGTTAATTAGTAATTGGTATGTAGTTAATTACACATTATGGCTTTGCTTGTATAATTAAAGGTGGGTTATTGCCATTTGGATTAACTATAAACTCATATCCAGTCGTAATATTATTATTCATCGCTTGTGCTATGTTAGTATCCGTTTTAAACAAACCTAAGCTACTAACTGGTGCAGCAACAGTGTTATCATTTGGGTCGTCAATACCATATGAAGCTGTGCTTTGTAAATAATATGTAGCTTTTATATCATCAATGCTAGCATTGCTAGTTTCGACATGTGCGATAACGCCACCCATATTCGGTATTAAGTTTAGGTCTAAATTTACGAGATTGCCAGTATTATAGCTTGCAGATACTGCACTGCTTGGGCCAAAACTGACACCAACAATACCGCCTATATCTTGCTTACCACTTACACTACCTGTATTATAACATGCTGATACCTTGCTATTATTCATACCAGCAATGCCACCTATTTTACCTGAACCACCACTAGCAGTAACATCGCTAGTATTGTATGATGCTGTTAATATACCGCTGTTATAACCAATAATACCACCAACTTGAGAGCTACCTGTTACCATACCGTTAATAGAAGCAACATTTTCTATCCTGCCATTACTCAAGCCAGCTATAGCACCCACATTTATACCGCTTGTTATGATAGCATTATCCACCACTAAGTTTTTAACTGTGCCGTTTGTGTCAATAGCACCAAACAAACCTTGATGATTTGTTGAATTACTAATATATAATCCGCTTATTGTGTGGTTATCACCATCAAATGTGCCATTATATCGGTTTGTATCATCACCTATTGGTGTCCATAGATTGCTTGCATTACCTGCTAAGTTTATATCACACACTAATTTCGCATCTTGCGTTAGGTTGCTACGTAACGCAATTAAACCGTTTTCGTTATAAATTTGCCAAACGCCACTAACATTATTATAACCTTTCATGTCATTTAATGCACAATAATCATCATGTATTATAATTGAAAATTCTGCTATCGCAGCGTTGTTATGTAATGATGTTACAGTTACTTTCACTGTGCCAGATGATTTGCCAGTTACTACTCCTGTATCAGCATTGATATCAGCAAAACTAACATTATCAATAGCATATGTAACATCCAACTGTGTAGTTGTAGAAGGTGTAAAAGATAACTCTGGCGTTAATGTGTCGTCAACTAATAAAATAGTTGCTGGGTAGGATAAAATTAAGCCAGTAACTGGAACTCTCTGGGTAATATTAACTTTAAATGTGCTTGTTGCACTCGTGTTATCGTTTGATATTATTGTAACTATCGCATCGCCTAATGAAATGCCTGTAATTTCATTGCCATTTATAGATATGGTGTTATTGTCTGATGACAAAGTATAGGTATCATCTGTTGCATTATTTGGGGTAACAATAGCATTAACTGTAACAGTTTGATTTAGTTCAATATTTAAGGGGTTTTGACTTGCAACTATACTTGTAACTGTTATATGGCTAGGAGCAGTTACCGCACCATTGCCGCCATCATCACTTGCACATGCGCTAACCATTAGCATCAACGCTGAAACTAAAGCAAATAATAATAGTTTTAATTTTTGCATAATTCACCAACTTTGCTTGATTTATAAAGTTAATTTATGCTTTTTTAATATTTTTTGCAAGTAAAGAATTAATAGGGCGACAGTTACGTTATTTATGTTGTAAAATAGTTGACAAAAACAACATTTTTCATAGAGTAAAACAAATTATTACACTATTTTTGTTATTTCCTCTTGTAATTGTTTATATGTATGTGGTACGCTATTAGCAAATGTACAAATATAATACTTATGCAATTAGGATTTATGGAGTTGGTAATGGACGCTTTTAAAAGCTTTGTTATTTCTGAAAATAATGGCACATACAAAGGAAGGATTGACATTTCTAACCCTTCTGAATTAAAACAAGGCGATGTGCTTATTCAAGTTAAATACTCATCAATCAACTACTATGATGCTTTAGCTTTTAGTGGCGATAAAAATATTTATAAGTCGTACCCAGTTGTTGCTGGGCTTGATGTTGCTGGCATAGTTGTGGAGTCGTCTACACCTTCGTTTGTTGCTGGCGATAAGGTTATCACAACTGGCGCTGGGCTAGGTACAGAAATTTCTGGTGGCTTTGGCGAATATGTACGTGTGGCTGCAAAAGATGTTATCACACTACCTATAGGGCTTTCACTAAAAGAAGCCATGACAATTGGTACAGAAGGGCTTGCGGCAGCGCTCGCTATACTTAATATTAAATCATTTGCTGGCATTAAGCCAGAAACGAATAAACCTATACTCGTTACTGGTGCAAGGTATGGCACAGGGCTATATGCTACGCATATTTTATCAAGCTTAGGCTACAATGTTGTTGCAGTTTCTAATGCTGGCGACGAAGATTTTGTGAAAGATTTAGGCGCTTCATCTTTTATATCTTCAAACAGCTTTGCAGATAAAGGCAACAGCCCTCTATTAGAAGAAAAATACGCAGCAGTTATCGCTACAATGGGTGGCAAAGTGCTTAGTACAGGCATAAAATCGCTCGAGCGTGATGGTGTTGCCGTCATATGTGGCTATACAGCTGATTATGGGTTCGAGATTAGTAAACACCCATTCTTATTCCGTGGCATTAATTTGCTAGGTGTAGATGCTATCAACTGTGATGTTGCATACAAAGCAAACGCATGGAATTTGCTTTCAAGCGATTGGTACATAAAAGGGCTTATGCTATACTGTACAGAGATACCTTTATCAGATGTTGCTGATTATGCGAAAAGAATTTTAGAGTACGATATTAAAGGGAGAGTGGTAATTAACCACGAACTTTAGAATATAATATATTATTGTGAGCTATAACATGTGTAAACTAAAAAGTTTTCTTTATTTTTCTATTTTTTTGATTTTACCAACATATGTTTGCGCAAACGATGTTACTTTGGATTTAATTTATTATAATGAAAAAGTGCAAATAGTTACTAACGAATATTCCTACGGACAGGCGCAAATTGATGTTGATAGTGTCGAATATCACTTGCCAGCGTTCCGCAAAGGTGAAATGGTGTATGTTCTTGTCCCAGCAGACAAAAATGCACTTGTGCCAGATTTTTCTATCGACTTTCTAGGCTATACCAATACGCATATTTTGTTAGGTGCAAACGAACTTACGCCCAATAGAGGCTCGTGGATTATACAACTTAGCATGGCAAACGACAATTTATCGCTTGTAGATTATGTCAAGCATAGTAATCTTAATAACGATAGCTACGATTTTTATCATAGTTTGCCGCCGATAAGCTCTGCACAACGGATTGGCAGCCTTGATAGAGATAACAAACCAGAAATCATGATTGATTTTTACGAACGTGGCTTTAGAATGTTGCTAGAAGTATCTAATAGTGGGCTTAATGTCGATTATAACTCTACGTATTACAAGCAATACTATAATGACGTTATCAAGGTTAGCGACCAAGATAGCTACCAGTACAGAGAATTTTTGCTATATGGTACGCTTATTGGTGCGTTTTCAATACAGCGTGCAGTTAATGTCTATAACGAAAAGAACGCCTCAAACGATATTAATATCCCAAACTTAGTAGAACTTACTACTAAACTAAAAGATATGTCTAATAGCAATAACTTAACTAGACAAGTAGTTGACTATATGCGTGGCGATATACAAGAAAATGAATTGCTTATTGATGTTCAAAAAACATCAGTTGATAGCATAATGTTTATGGAAACTGTTAAATATTTTGATGATTCACTTAAAAAAGCTGCAATAAACGAAGATGTTTTTGCAGAATTTATGTCATACTTGTTTGGTGGCATTGAAGAAAAAGATTTTACAGCATATGCAAAAAAGTTTCTCGCTAGCGATAGAGATGATTTAACAATGATACTAAAATCTCCATCAATTATTAACGAAATTATTCATGAAGAACCGCAACTTACAATCATGATGTTTGATACAAGTATAGAGGAATTAGAAAAAAAACAATAAAAAAATGGCGTACAACTTTTTTGTACGCCATAACTATTTGTTACAGTAGTAAGTATTTTCTATCTACTATATCTTTTGTGTCATCGTGTTCTTTTTCAAGAACTAATATCATTGTGTGACCGTCATCAAGTTTTATTTCCCATAATATATCATCTTTGTCATAAATGCTTATGCCAGCAGATGTTAGTTGCTCTAGTGCAGTTTTTCCGCTTGGTACTGACATATTTATTTTGTCATACACATACATGTATTTTGCTAATTCTGGGTTAGACTTAAATATGTTGCCTTGCATCTGATGTTTGTACGTTGCAGATAATGTGTTACCACTTGAGTTAAGCTTTAGCGATAGTTCGCCTTTGCTATCATCTATTGGTGCATCTCTGCCATCATCATCTTCTGAATCTAGTATGGTTACATCACCTTTTTTGATAACCATTCTGTCGATTTCATAAAATCCGTTAATGCTGTTAGGATTGCTAACCACATCAATCCTTGTGTAGTAATCGTCTGCATGTGCAGCAGCAACTGTAATAGCAATTGTTAGCGCAATCATTGACGATAGTGCGATTAGTTTTTTCATTTCTTTTCTCCTTTGTTTTTTTCTAGAACTAAACACTCTTTGTAACTTATTAGTTGCATAAAAAACTAATTGGTTACAAAAAATATTTTAATTATACAAAAATAGTTTGAAAATTATAGATATATATGATAATCTGATTTTACAAAAATTATAAGGTGAGGTTATAATTATTATGAAAAAAGTTTTGATTTTAAGTATGGTTGCATTACTTACAGTTGCAATTGTCGGCTGTAAAAAGAAAAATGCAGCTACAGGTTCTGATGCTCCAGCAGTTGCAGAATTTGTTATTGGGGCACAAAACCCAGAAACTGGACAGCTTGCTGTTTATGGTTCAAGCACAGTTGCTGGTGCAAAATTAGCTATCGACGAAATTAACGCTAATGGTGGCGTTAACGGTATGCAACTTAGGTTATTAAACTACGATTCTAGAGGCGAAAAAACTGAGGCTGTTAACCTTACAAAAAGGTTATTAAACTCAAACGTATGTGCAATTATTGGTGAAGTTACTTCTGGTGCATATCTTGCTATGCGTGATACTGCAGACAGAGGCAGCACAATAGCTTTCTCTACTGGTGCTACTGCAAAAGGCGTTACTGAGCGTGTAGTTGCTGGCAAAGCAGAGCATGTTCCATTCGCATTTAGAAATACATTGCAAGATTCTGACGGTGCACCTGCACTTGTTAAATTTGTTATGGAAAACAAAGGCGCAAAAAACTTTGCAATTATCACATCTGTAAACAACGATTATTCTGTTGGTTTATCAGAGTTTTTCCGTGAAGCTATCGTTGCTAACGGTGGTAAAGTTGTTGCAGAACAATCAATATCTGATGGCGATACTGACGTTTCAGCACAAATTACATCTTTAAAAAATAAAGGCGTACAAGCAGTTGTTTATTCTGGCTACTACCAAGAAGCTGCATTAATATTACTTGAGCTTGCTAAACAAGGTATTGATGTACCATTACTAGGTGGCGACGGTTTCCAATCACCAGAGCTTACTAACTTAGCTAAAGATGCGGCTATTGGCGCAATGTTCTTTTCTGCATTTGCTCCAACAATCCCTACTGAAAAAGTACAAAGCTTCCGTGTAAATATCGAAGCTAAAAACGTACCAGCAGATTCATTTTCTGCACACGGCTACGATGCTGGCTACACTCTAGCACAAGCTATCCAAATGTCTGGCGTAAAAAGTTGCGAAACTCCTGCAGAGCGTGCTAAAATACGTGATGCACTAGCTACAATACAAAACTTTGATGGTATTACTGGCCTTACATCTTTTGATGAAATGGGTAGTGCTGTTAAAGACCCTGTGTTACTAGAGGTTGTTAAAAATAATAACGTACTAGAAGCAGTAGCTGTTAATAGATAGTAAACAATAGCATAATTATTAAAAGGCACTGTTATTTTTGTGACAGTGCCTTTTTTTTATTAATACATGTTGCAAAAATAATGATAGTATAATATCATTAGATGATGTTTATTTGTTATATTGGAGGCAAAGATGCCGTTAACTTATGAAGAATATGTCAGGGCTGAAAAAGATAAAGCGCAAGAACTAAAATTTAAGCAAGTGCGTACTGGGCTTAAACTCGCTATGTCAAAGCATATCCAAGAAACAAATGGCGGCAAACTAGAAAAATTAATTGGCACTTTCACAGGTCTTGAGTCGCAAGAAGTTGATTCTGAAGATAAACGCACATTTTTAGATGATTTGATTGATACTACTGTCATTATGAACGAAGTTTTTGCATCGCTTGGCGACGCAGAAGAAGGGCTTCTTGCATCAAAACTAACTTCAATATCTGCAATATATATGGATAAATTAGCTGAAAAATATATTGATTTAAAGCTAAACCATTACCCTAGATATAAAGAAAAATTTACTGTTGACATGTCGGAAGAACAAGAAATAAAAAATATTGTTCCTCGTGTTGCTTTCAAGTCTATCAAAATGTTTTTAGATAAGTATTATTATGTTTTTAGGCTATGTTCTGTTAACCCAAAAGCAAAAATGATATACACAAAACTTGATGAATACAGAAGTAATTTAGTCAAATTTGAATATAATATCGGCTACTCAATATCAAAAGTGCGTGGCGATTACCTTAAACAAATTAAACCGTTTTATCGTGATACAAAACGCTCATTATTAATGATACGCAGATTTTTTGAAGCCGTTGAAGATTCGCAGTTTGGTAAACTTGTTAAATACTTGTATGAAACAAGTTTTGAATATGCATCAAGAACTTACGTAAAATTTAACCCTACAATGACTATTGTTGCACCTGTACATAAAGGTATGGTTGTACCTATGCAAGAAATGCTTGATAAATTTGACGAATCTATGGAGCCAATACACCAAATGGTGATTGATTACGACCAAACAAAAATCCTTATGCGCAGAAGGCATAGTCTAGGGCAAGAAAATACTACAACTTATTGGGATGTATCTGAAAGGATTGTCCACTTTAAAGAAAGTATGGCTGGCGTTGTTGAAAACTTTGAAAGGGTGGTTAGCTCGTCAGATAACGAGTTGAAATTTTTTAACCATACTATACAAACGGTTATAATCCCATACATCAACCAATCACGTGGCGAAGTGAACGAAACTTTTACCGCTGGTGTTAAGCACCTTGATCAGTTCTTTTGGAAAGTAACAATAAAAATTATTGAAATGTGCCAAGATGATAACGAACAAATGGACGAGATTGCTGGATTAGTTTTAAGGCTGAAGCCATCTGAACTTGTTAGACCACCAAAAGACGATGGCACAACTGATGTTGAAATATCAGATTCGCTACATAGTGAAATTACAAAATAGCTTTAATATCAATTAGTTATCAAATATTTTTTGTATATCGCATTTCTCGTTAGTTAAGCCTAGCGATAGTATCAACTTTAACCGTGCTTTTTGTGCGTTTAATCCGTTCGATAATATTACACCATTATTTACTAAATCGGTTGTAGAACCAGCATACCCATAAACATCTAATACCCTACCGCTAATTACTCGTGAGGCGACAACAACTATAATGCCTTTTTCTATAAGCTTTGCGATACTTCCAACAAGGTTTGCTGGTATGTTACCTCTACCAAAGCCCTCTATAACTATACCTTTTATATTTGTAGTAGCAAAATAGTCAAAAATACTACTATCCATCGCTGTATATACCTTAACAATAGGCACATTTTCATCAATATTAGTAGGGTGGAGTTTAGGTAGTATAACAGGTCTAGAGTATATTACGATTTTATCGCTATCCACGTAACCACATGCACCAAAGGTTGGTGATTTGAATGTATCAACATTGCCTGTGCTAGTTTTTGTAACAGTAGTTGCTGAGTGGATTTCCTCGTTCATAACGACAAGTGTACCTAAACCGCAAGCACAACTATCTGCAGCAACACGTATCGCATCAAGTATATTCTTTGAACCGTCGGCACATAAGTCGCTAGCACCACGCATTGCACCAACGACACAAACAGGCTTATCAGAGCGAACATATAAGTTAAGGAAAAATGCTGTTTCTTCAAGCGTATCAGTACCATGTGTAATTACTACACCATGCACATCTGTTTCTAGTATGCTTTCTATAAGGTCGCCAAGTTTTTTTACAATTTGCGGTGTAATTTGTGCGCTAGAAACATTGGAAAACTCAACGACATCAACATTTGCTACATTTGCAAGTTGAGGGATACCCATTACTAAATCGTTACCTGTAACAGCTGGAACAAGTTTTCCTGTTTCGCTATCAACCTTAGTGGCGATAGTGCCACCAGTTGTTATTACAGTAACATTTTTCATAGATACCCCCTAAGTGTTATGGTTGAGCGTTAGTATTAACAATTATTGGTGTTGAATTGCCAGCTTGAAATTCATATGCGCTACTAGCACCAGCATCGTTTAATGCATCTATTATATTAACAGCGTTAAAGTCGCTAACATTATCAAGCGGTATAGCACTAGTAATATCAGTCGGGCGGTTACCAATACCAAGCACATTTGTGCTAGATAAGTAGTATGTAGTTGAGATAACTGCACCAGTTTCCGTGCGTCCTGTTATACTTCCGACATCGTTACTGCCTCTAACATTTCCTATGTTGTAGCTAGCTACTATTTCGCCTTTATTATGCCCTGTAATACCACCAGAAAAGTTATCACTATTAATTATGCCTGTATTGTAGCTTAATACTATTGTGCCGTTATCATTCCAACCAGCGATACCTCCAACACGTGCGGTACTTGCTGTAACATCGCCAGTATTATAGTTAGCGTTAGTGTTACCATTGTTACTACCAACAACTCCACCAACAAGTTCTGTACCGTTAATATCACCACTGTTATAACTATTTATAATTGTGCTATTATCATTATATCCAACAACACCACCAACTTGGTTTACGCCTGTGACATTACCTGTATTGCTATTAGATATAACTTTTGAAGCATTGCTTTCTATACCGCCAACGACACCACCGATAACATTTCCAGTGCCACTAACAGTACTACTATTGCTGTTTGCAGAAATTGTGCCAGTACTATAACCAACAACACCGCCAACAGTTCTAATGCCAGTAACAGAACCACCGATAACATTGATGTTGTCAATAAGTCCGTTGCTAGTGCCTGTAACAGCACCAATACCGTTGCCAGCCCTGATATTTGGTTCATTTATTGTAAGGTTAGCAACTTTACCGCTATCACCAACACCACCAAACAATCCTTGATAATTTGATGAGTTATTTATTGTTAAACCATTAATTTCGTAGCCATCGCCGTAAAATGTACCTAAGTATGGGCTTGTATTATTGCCAATAGGTTGCCAGTTGCCAGTAAGCGTAATGTCGCAAACTAATATAGCATTTATGTCTGTATCGCCTGCGTTTACAGCATTTCTAAACGCAACTAAGCCATCATCATTATATATTTGCCAAAAGCTACCGTTATCGCTGTAACCGCTACCGCTACCGTTATTACATCTAGGGTCAACTTGCTTTGGCGATTTAACTAATACTGATGCAGTTACATTGCCAAACGAAGAACTTGCAGTTATTGTAGTATCACCCACTAATGCGCCAGTAACCTTGCCTGTAGAGTTATCAAGATTGACATTGTTATTATTTTTTGAATATGTAAGACGTTTGTCTGTAGCATTATCTGGTGTGAAGGTAACTTGCGGTATAGCAATATCGCCAATCTCAATTACAGATGGATTGTACGATAAAGTAAAGGATTGCAATGCGATTGCAGTATTTGTGACTTCAACATTTACATTTGTTTTAATACTACTATCAGCTTTAGATGTGATAGTGATAGTTGTTAAGCCAACCTTCTCACCATGAACAAAACCGTTTGCATCAACAGTTGCTGTAGCTGTATCGTTAGATGTGAACGTAACGCCAGAAGCGTTATCGCCGCTAGGTAGCAAAATGATTGTAATAGGGCTAGATGATGTAGTATCAACTACAACAGAAACTAGGCTAGGTGTAGCGTTGATGGCATTGCTAGCATCAACATCGTTACCGCCGTTGCCGTTATTGTCGCCACCGCTACCGTTATTGCCACCATTTCCTTCATTGCCACCGCTACCGCTATTGCCGCCGCTGCCTGAATTACTATTATCAATGCTACCACAAGCACTTACTGATAATAACAATACCGGTATAAGAATAAGAAAAATACGTTTAAAACTTTTCATAAAAAACCTCAATTAAAACGATAATTACCTGTAATTATAGGTTCAAATAATTTTTTTGCAAGCTAAAAATATAAGGTGGCATGTTGTAAAGTAAGTGTAAGTAGATAGTTCTAAAAAATGTCACTTTGTTTTTTGTGTAAAATATGCTATTTCACTTTGACAGTAATCAATAAATATGCTAAAAATAATATGAATATTAGTAGGAGTATATATGGATATAAAATCACTAAATAGTAAACTTTCAAACTCAGTACCATCTGTTGGTACTTGGCTTCAAATTCCATCGCCACATGTTGCTAGTATTCTTTCACGTTTAAATTATGATTGGGTTGTTGCAGATCTTGAACATGGAAATTTTACTCGTGCAATTTTGCCAGATATTTTTTGTGCCATAAAACAAGGTGGAGCAGTTCCTTTTGCAAGGCTTGCTGATAATACTAGAGAGAATGTTAAAGCCGCACTCGACAGTGGTGCAGAAGGGCTTATTTTCCCAATGATAGAAAATAGAGAAATGCTTGATTCTGCAATATCTTATAGTTTATATCCATCAGAAGGTGGTACTAGAGGAGTAGGTTTTTGTATTGCAAACATATATGGATATGATTTTGATACATATACACAACAAACAGCTAGTGAAATAGTTCTTATTGCGCAAATAGAGCATAAAAATGCATTGGATAATTTAGATGATATTTTATCACACCCTAGGCTGAATGGTATAATTATCGGCCCTTATGACTTATCTGCATCTATGGGAATTATGGGACAGCTTGACAACCCGCTACTGCTAGATGCGATTGAATATATTAAGCAAAAAGCTTTTGAATATTCTGTTCCAATGGGTATCCATTTAGTAAAACCAGATGAAAAACAGTTAAGAAAAATAATTGATGATGGTTATCGTTTTATCTCATATGGTATGGATACTGTTTTTATTTGGGAAAATGCAAAAGTACCTAGTGATATCAATAAGTAGTTAGTTATTTTTTAGTTATAGGAAGATAATGTAATCGGGAGTATTTATGGAGTTTGTTACAGCGCTCGTCCCTATGAAAGGAAGCTCAGAACGGGTAAAAGGAAAGAATTTAAGAACATTTTTAGAAAAACCACTTTGTTGTTATATATTGCAATCTTTGCAAGATGCAAAAAATATTAATAAAATAATCGTAAATACTGATAGTGAAGAAATTACAGAAATTGCAAAATCATTTTCTAAAGTAGTTATTCACGAACGTATCCCAGAATTACAAGGGCATCATATACCAATGAACGATATCATTTATTGGGATATTATGAACGATAGTGATAATACAGAGCATTATTTACAAACCCATTCCACAAACCCTTTATTGAAACCTGAAACAATTGATAAAGCAGTTAATACATACTACAGTATGTTAAATCAATATAACTCTCTTTTTGCTGTAACGCTTTTTCAGTCAAGACTTTATGATGAAAACATGAAAGGCGTTAACCATGATCCAGCAGTACTCATCAATACACAAAATTTGCCAAAACTATATGAAGAAAATAGTAATATGTATATTTTTTCCAAAAATTCGTTCGTAGAAGCAAACAAAAATCGTATAGGTAATAAACCACAAATGTTTGTAATGGATAAAATTGAAGCATTAGACATTGATACAGAAGACGACTTTCTTATTACAC
>CAYJIW010000046.1:6448-13504 GCA_964370335.1 uncultured Deferribacteraceae bacterium | reverse complement strand
TACAAACTTGCACCATCAATATTTAAAAAAGCTGGCCCATCATGCTGTTTTGGTAAATGCTCTGAAGGTACATTTACTTGCGGTAAAGCTAGCGAAGTTAAAATCCGTATCCAATCACTTAAAACTGATAAAGACTCGTTCGAGCAATAGCTACCAATCTAATTTTCTTTTATCTAAACTAATTACAGTTTAAAGTGTCATATTTATCATAATAAATTTATATATTATAAAGGAGGTAAACTTTATGTCTGAAAAGAAAGCAATAGGCGGACAAGCTGTTATTGAAGGCGTTATGATGCGCGCACCTAACAAATTTGTTATCGCAGTTCGTAAACCAGATGGCAAGATAATCGTTAAAAAAGACGATATTAAAATAGATTCAAATAAATTTTTCAAAAAACCTATCATACGTGGGCTTATCGGGCTGTATGATGCGTTAGTGCTTGGTATAAAGGCGCTAAACTTCTCTGCCGAACACGGCATGCCAGATGAAGATGGCAAAGATAACAAAGTATCTAAAGCGGAAAGCTTTTTTAGTATTGCACTTGGGCTTGGGCTTGGGATATTATTGTTTATATACTTGCCGTTACTACTTACTGATTTATCTAAAAAAGTTCTACCAATTGTCGAACAATCATTTTTCGTGTATAACCTCGTTGATGGCATAATACGTGTTATATTCTTTGTGATATACATATTTGCAATATCGCGGTTTAAAGATATACAGCGTGTTTTTGCTTACCACGGTGCAGAGCATAAATCTATCTATGCATACGAGCAAGGGCTTGATTTAACAGTTGAAAACGCTAAAAATATGACAAGGTTACACCCTCGTTGTGGTACTAGCTTTTTATTAATAGTTATGATAGTTGCGACGTTCGTATTTTCTATGATACCAGAGGATTCGCACTTTGTTATTAAGTTTGGTTCACGTATCGTATTGATGCCGTTGATTGCTGGCATATCATACGAGATCTTAAAACTTAGTGGCAAATATCATAACAACATTATCGTTAAAACGCTTATTGCGCCGGGGTTATGGTTGCAAAGGCTTACTACTAGAGAGCCAGACGACGATATGATCGAGGTGGCGTTAGTATCTATCAGGGAAGCACTAAAAGCTGATGATGAGCCAAACGATCCAAATTTAGAATACGCAAACTAATTTATAAGGAATAAATATGTACGACAAGTTAGATGAAGTAGTTGATAGGTATGAAGTACTTAACGGGTTATTATCAGACCCAGAAGTTATTAAAGACCAAGCATTATTTACAAAGTATTCAAAAGAACATGCTGAAAAACGCCCAGTTGTTGAGGTATATGTCGAGCTGAAATCGTTGAAGCAAGCGCTTGAAGATGCTGAAGAAATATTAAAATCTGGCGATGCTGAACTAAAAGAGCTTGCTGAAATGGAAATAGAAGAAGCTAAAGAGAAAATACCAGAAATAGAAAACTCGCTTAAACTATTATTGTTACCAAAAGACCCATACGATGATAAAAACATATTTCTTGAGGTGCGTGCTGGTACTGGTGGCGATGAGGCATCACTATTTGCAGCTAACTTGTTTAGGATGTATTCACGCTATGCAGAGCTTAACCGTTGGAAATTTGAAATTATTGACATGAACGAAACAGGTGTCGGCGGATATAAAGAGATTGTTATGTCTATACGTGGGCAAAGTGTCTATAGCAAACTAAAGTATGAAAGTGGCGGACATAGGGTGCAACGTATCCCTGATACCGAATCATCTGGCCGTATCCATACATCTGCATGTACAGTTGCTGTATTGCCAGAGGCAGACGACGTTGAAGTGCAAATCGAAGCAAAAGATTTGCGTATAGACGTTTATCGTGCTGGTGGCGCTGGTGGGCAACACGTAAATACGACAGATTCGGCTGTTCGTATAACGCATCTACCTACAAATATTGTTGTTACGTGCCAAGATGAACGTAGCCAAATAAAGAATAAAGAAAAAGCTATGAAGCTTTTAAAATCTAAAATACTAGAAGAACAAATTAGAAAAGCTGAAACAGAACGCTCGGAAGAACGTAAATCACAAGTTGGTTCTGGCGACCGTTCAGAGCGTATACGCACATATAATTTTCCACAAAACAGGCTTACTGACCACAGGATAAACCTTACAGTTTATTCACTTGATAGGGTTATGGAAGGCGAAATTGAAGAAATTTTGAGCGCATTAGCTGCATATGACCAAGCAGAAAGGTTGAAACAAGCAGGGCTATAAACTTGATAATAACGAGTGACACATTTATTGATAGCTTATCGAAATATAATTTAAGCATGTCGGATAAATACGAACTGTTGTCGTTTGTTGCTGATATATCATATGATGAGGCAAAGTCGAGCGATACAATAGTATTAGATAGCTTAAAATGCCAGCAGATATTTGGTAAATTGGGTGAGTGTGTTCCAGTTGCTTATATCACCAACAGGCGAGAGTTTTATAATAACGAGTTTTATGTTGATAGCGGTGTGCTTATACCTCGTTTTGAAACGGAAATACTTGTTGAACACGCTATTAGTTACGCAAAAAAAGGCGATAGAGTGCTAGATTTATGTACAGGTAGTGGCGCTATACTAATATCAATACTTGATAGTGTTGCAGATATTAGCGGCGTTGGTGTAGATGTATCGCAAGATGCACTCAATGTTGCAAAAATAAATAGTAAAAAAATATTACATGGCGATAGTTGTAAATTTATAAAAGGCGATGTTTTAAACTTTGAAATAGAAGAAAAGTTTGATATATTAACGTGTAACCCTCCGTATATATGCGATAACGATTTTGACATGCTTGAAGAACAAGTCAAGTATGAGCCTCGCATAGCGTTGACGTGTGGAGATAGTGGGCTAATTTTTTATAAAAAGTTATTGAGTAATCTGGATAGATTATGTAAAATCGGCAGTGTAGCTTTATTTGAAATTGGCATAAACCAAGCTGAACATATTGCAGATATTGCAAATAGCTTATCATTAAAATATAACTTCATTAAGGATTACGCAGGTATTGATAGGGTACTTATCGTAAGATTGTAATAGAGAATTAGGGGAAAAATGGAAAAACTGATTATACATGGTGGTACAAAGCTAAACGGTAGCGTTGTTATTAGTGGTGCGAAAAATGCGGCACTACCATTAATGGCTGCAACTTTGCTTGCTAAAGGTAGCTTTACTTTAACAAACGTGCCATACCTTAGGGATATTGTCACGATGAACAAGTTGCTATCGTCATTAGGTATGGAAATAACATTTGATAATAATGAATTACATATAAAAAACTATAGCCCTTGTAAAGCTATGGAAGCATCATACGATTTAGTTAAAACTATGCGTGCATCTATACTTGTGCTAGGGCCGTTGCTTGCTATGTGTGGCTATGCAAAGGTGTCGTTGCCGGGTGGCTGTGCTATTGGTGCTAGGCCAGTTGATTTGCATATATCTGCATTAGAAAAAATGGGCGCAGAAATAACTGTTGCACATGGCTATATAGAAGCAAAATGCGATAACTTGTATGGTGCAGATATTGAATTTGAAAAGGTTACCGTTACTGGTACAGAAAATTTACTTATGGCAGCAACACTTGCAGATGGCACAACGACTTTACGCAACGCAGCTATGGAGCCTGAAATTGTTGACTTAGCAAACTTTTTACGTGCTATGGGTGCAAATATTACAGGCGATGGCACAGATACTATAAAAATCGTTGGCGTTGAAAAACTGAACGCTACAAATTATAAAGTTATGCCTGATAGGATAGAAGCAGGCACGTTTTTATGCGCTGTTTGTGGTACTGGTGGCAAGCTTACACTCAATAACGCAAGGGCGAAAGACTTGGAAAGCGTTATTGACAAGCTTGAGTGTGCTGGCTTATATATCAATATTATTGACGATGAAACTATCGAAGCAGAAATGGTTGACTCTATAAAACCGATAGATATATCTACAGAGCCTTATCCCGGCTTTCCAACAGATATGCAGGCACAGTTTATGGCTGTTATGTTAAAGGCGGCTGGTAAATCGCATATTACTGAATCTATTTTTGAAAATAGGTTTATGCATGTTCCAGAGTTTTTACGTATGGGTTGCGAATTATCAATTAATAACGATGGTGTTGAAGTGACAGGTGTTGCTAACTTTAGTGGCTCGCCAGTTATGGCATCAGACTTACGTGCTAGTGCTGGACTTGTTATAGCGGCATTAATGGCTGATAACACTAGCGAGGTTAGGCGCATTTACCACCTTGATAGAGGTTATGACGGGTTTGAAAAGAAACTTGTGTTGCTAGGTGCAGACATCAAAAGGGTTGCAGATGATGAGTAAAATATCTATCGCATTACCAAAAGGCAGGCTTGCAGAAGAAACGCTTGATTTGCTACACGAAAAAGGGATAGCTGATAAAAATGTTGTCGATTTTAAATCACGTAAGCTGATTTTTGATGATGAAAAAAATAATATTAGCTTTTTACTAATTAGGAATACTGATATACCTACTTATGTTGAATATGGCGCTGCAGATATTGGCGTTGTTGGTATGGATATTTTAGCTGAAAGTAAATCAAATGTTTATGAGTTTTTAGATTTAGGCTTTGGTTATTGTAGGCTTTGCAGTGCTACACTTGCCACTAGCGACAAAGGCTATAAGCAAGATATGAAAATTGCTACAAAATACCCTAACTTAACTAAGGAATATTTTACTAAACTAGGTATCCCTGTTGAAGTTATTAAGCTATATGGTTCGATAGAAATTGCGCCTATTTTTGGGCTTGCAGATTATATTGTAGACCTTGTCTCTACAGGCGAAACAATGCGTAAAAATGGCATAGTAGAAGTAGAAACAATTATGGAATCTACAGCTAGGCTTATCGCAAATAAGAGCTTATCTCGTGCAAAACATGATAAAATTAAAGATATTATAAAAGGTTTGGATATATAAATGGTAACAAAATACGTCTATAAATTATTCTTAGTACTCACTTTATTACTTGTTAGTAGCGTTAGTGTTTTCGCACAAAGCGATACTTTTACAGTAGATGCAGTAGTTAGTGAAGGTAATAGACGTATCCCTGAAAGTCGTGTTTCATCATATTTTGTTAAGCCAGATACGCCACTTACTATGGAAATCGTTAACAGAAGCGTTAAAAGGATTACTGAAACAGGACTGTTTCTTAACGTAGAGGTTGATTTGTATGTTGATGGCGATGAATTTGTTATAAAATATATATTTACAGAGATGCCACTTGTTGGTGCTGTTGAGTTCGTTGGTAACGACGCTATCAAAAGTAAAGACTTGCTTGAAAAAGTATCACTAAAAATTGGGCAATCGCTTAGCTTATCACAAGTGGAATCGGCACTACAAAGTATCAGAACATTTTATGAAGAAAAAAAGCGTTTCGGCACACAAGTTACGTTCCGTATGGAGCCACGCACAGTCAATAGCGTTACAGTATATTTCGACATTGTAGAAAACAAGAAAGCACAAATATATAACATCTGGATTTATGGTAACGAACATGTTACGAGAGATGAAATATTAGCAGCACTACCAGTAAAAGAGCGTGGGTTTTGGAGCATTATTTCTAATAGCGGAACGATGACCGATGAAATATTAATGGGTAGTAGAGAAGTTTTACGCTACCTATACTTAGAGCGTGGCTATGCAAAGGTATCTATTGGCGATACAGAACTTGTGCATGATGAAGAACACCCAGAACGTGTTACATTAATACTAAGGGTGGAAGAAGGCGAACAATATTCTATGCGTTCGATTGATGTTGCTGGTTATGAAAGTTTATCAGCAGAAGACGTCGATAGCGTTATTAAGCTAAAAGTTGGCGACATATTTAATGTTGCAAGCTATCAACAAGATTTAGCAAATATTACAACACTTTATACATCACGTGGTTATGCGTATGCAAACGTAGAACCAATACTACAACTAGATGATGAAACTAGAGAAGTTGATATTACATACAAAATCGAAGAAGGACCATTAGTAACTGTAAACAGGATTAATATTGATGGTAATGTTGGCACTAACGATAATGTAATACGTAGGCAAATTGACCAGATGGAAGGCTCATTATATAACAGCTTACTAATCCAACAAGCTAGGGCAAATACTATGGCTACAGGCTTTTTTGAAAGTGTGGAAATAGTTGAAAAGAATATTGGCGACAACATGACCGATGTAAACGTAACCGTTAAAGAGCAATCGACTGGCTCGTTTACGGTTGGTGCGGCATATTCTACAGTTGATGGATTACTTGGTATGGCACAGTTCTCACGTAACAACTTTATGGGCTGGGGGCATAGCATATCTGCACAAGGCGAAATATCTTCTGAAAGGCTTGATTTATCAGTTAGCTATACAGACCCATGGTTTATGAACTGGCCAGTTAGTGTTGGTGCAGATGTATTCAACCTAGAGCGTGAATGGTATGAATATACTCGTAACTCGCTTGGTGCAAGCTTACGTGTTGGACACTCACTACTAAAACGTAGACTATATATGAACTATAGATATTCTTGGTACACTGTTGATATTTATGATATTGAAAGCGATGCTGCACAATATATTAAAGACCAAGAAGGTAGGATAGAAACAAGTAGCTTCTCGCCATCGCTAGTGTGGAGTACTATAGATAACCCTACATTCCCAAGAAGAGGTAACAAAAGCCAAGTATATTTTGATTATGCGGGTGGAATTTTAGGCGGACAGGCAGACTTTTTTAAAGTAGGTGGCGAAACGACACAATATTTCCCAATACTGTTTGATGGCGATGTTATATTAATGCTACATGCTGAAGCAGCATATATTGTATCTACTACTGGCGAGCCAATACCTATTGATGAAAGGTTTAGGCTTGGTGGTATCAATAGCGTTCGTGGTTTCGATTATGGCGAGATTAGCCCAGAAGATAGCGATGGACAAGATTACGGTGGTGATAAATATTATCAAGGTAACGTAGAAGTTTTGTTCCCATTAAAGAAAGATATCCAACTTAACGGTTTAGTATTTTTTGATATTGGTA
>CAYJIW010000046.1:0-6438 GCA_964370335.1 uncultured Deferribacteraceae bacterium | reverse complement strand
CCACGTATGAGTGCTGGTGGTGGGCTTAGGTGGATTACACCTATGGGGCCGTTTAGGCTAGAGTGGGGCTACAAACTTAATAGAGAGGCAGACGAAGAACCGTACAAGTTTGAGTTCTCTATTGGCGGTACTTTTTAATAAAATGTATATATCCTTACTTGTAATATAATGTTACATATGGTACAAGTTTGGTAATAATAAAATAACATAATTGTTTTTTAAAGTAGATAATGAAATGAGAAGAATTTTAAGTTTAGTAACAGTCTTAATGTTGACACTTAGCGCTAGTGCTTATGCGCAAACAAAAGTTGCAGTTGTTGATCTAGAAGCAGCAATGGCACAATCTACACTTGGGCAAAAGTTAACTGCAGAAATAGCTGCAGAGGTTGAAAAAGCTCAAGCAAAAGCACAAAAGTTAGGTACAGAAATTGAAACTATTACTAAAGAGCTAGAAACACAACGTAGCGTGTTATCACAAGACGCTGTTCAAAAGAAAATGGCAGATATACAAAGAAAAAGAACTGAGTATGAAAGACTAGAAAAAGATACTCAAGAAGATGTTCAAAGACGTCAAATTATGGCAGCTAACTCAATTATTCCAGGTATGCGTGAAGTTATTAAAGAATATGCTGATAAGAATAAGATTGACCTTGTTCTTGAAGGCAGAAGTGTTGCTTTATACGCAAATCCAACTGTTGATATTACAGCTGATATCATCAAATTATACAACGAAAAAAATAAATAATAACAATTACGTAGGGGGTTTATATCCCCCTTTAATTTTTAGGTAAGCGATATGGATAATATTAACGTAAAACTATCGTTTGTTGCAGAGCAGATAGATGGTAAAGTTGTTGGCGATGATGTAGACATAAAAGGGTTATGTGTGCCTGAAAAACAGCTCGCTGATATGGTATGTATAATATCTAACGATAAGTTCCTTGGCGCAATGACTGGCGATGCAAGTGCATATATCGTTGATGAAAAGTTTAAAGTTGATACAGACAAACCTTATATTACTGTTGCAAACACTCGTGTTGCGTTAGTAAAGTTGTTATCTATGATAGATAAAAAGCCACCGATGAAACGAAATATTGCAAAATTTGCTTCAATACACAAGACAGCTAATGTGGCTAAAATTGTAGATATAGCAAACTTTGTTGAGGTTGGCGAAAAATCAAATATAGGCTCGCATACAAAAATCCATGCTAATGTTACGATCGGTAATAACGTAACTATCGGCGAAAATTGCATAATTTATCCAAACGTAACAATTTATGATAACTGTGTTGTTGGCAACAATGTTATAATACAAGCTGGTGCTGTTATCGGTGCAGATGGGTTTGGATTTATACCGGGTGAAAATCCAGTTAAAATACCGCATATTGGTAAAGTCGTCATTGAAGACTATGTCGAGATTGGCGCAAATACAACTATTGATAGGGCAACTATTGGCGAAACAGTTATCGCATTTGGAACTAAGCTAGACAACTTAATTGCGATTGGGCATAATGTTACTGTTGGTAAAGCGTGCCTTTTCGCATCGCAAGTTGGCATTAGCGGAAGCTCACATGTTGCAGATAATGTTATATTAGCAGGGCAAGTTGGCATATCAGACCATGTAAATATTGGTGAAGGCGTTGTTTTAGGTGGGCAAACGGGCGTATCTAACGATGTGCTTGAAAAAGGGCTATACCTAGGCGCACCAGCTATGCCGTTTATGAAGTTTGCAAAATCTCAAGCAGTTTTTGCAGAACTACCAGAACTAAAAAAGAGGGTTAGAGAAATTGAGCGAAAGAATAATAGAGATTAATGAAATAAAAGATATGCTACCACATAGGTATCCGTTCTTATTTGTAGATAGGGTGCTTGAGGTTAGCGAAACAGGCATAAAAGCAATAAAAAATGTTACAGTAAACGAAGAATATTTTAACGGACATTTTCCAGCATATCCAGTAATGCCGGGTGTTTTACAAGTTGAAGCACTTGTTCAAGCAGCAGGGATATGGGTTGTACTTAGAAATAAAGAAAGGGGAACATTTAACCCTGATGCTAAAACTTTGTTCACAAGCATAGAAGAAATGAAGTTTAAACGTCCTGTTGTTCCGGGAGACCAACTTGTTCTCGAAGCAGAATACATTAAAGATAAACTAGGTGTTTGGTGGTTTAAAGCTACAGCTAGTGTTGATGGAAAAGTTGCTTGCACAGGTATTGTATCTGCTGCAATTAGATAATATTTAATCTGGAGGATAATATGCCAATAGACTCATCTGCTTATATTGATAAATCAGCTATAATTGCTGATAGCGCAATAATTGCGCCACGTGCATATATTGGTAAAAACTGCATTATTGGCGAAAATGTTGAAATAGGCTACAACGCTGTTGTGGAATGTCATACCGAAATTGGTGATGGCACGATATTATCTGCTAATGCACATGTTGGTGGTGCTCCTCAAGATATTGGTTACAAGAATGAAGATACTAAACTAAAAATTGGTAAAAATTGCATTATTAGAGAGTTTGCCCCAATACATCGTGCTACTACTAAAGAAGATTGGATTACAGAAATTGGCGATGGTTGTATGATAATGGCACAGGCACATGTTGGGCATGATTGTAAAGTTGGTAACGAAGTTATCGTTGTTAGTGGTGCTGTTCTAGGTGGACACGTTCATGTTGATGATTATGCTTTTATATCAGGTTGTTCTGCAATTCATCAAGGTGTTAGGGTTGGTAAGATGGCTATGCTTGCAGGTATGTCGCGCATATCGCAAGATGTTCTACCTTATAGCATGGTTAGTGGCTCTACAAAAACTGTGATTAGCGGCTTAAATATTGTCGCATTGCGTAGGCGTGGCGTTAGTAGCGAGGCTATTAAGGAACTCAAAAAAGCACTACATACCTTTACTGATAAATCTATATTACTTGTTGATGTTAAAGAGAAATTGAAAGAACTTAATCAACTTCCAGAAGTTGTCGAGTTTAGAGAGTTTGTCGAGTTCCCTACAAAACGTGGTATTGTTAGAAGCTAATTTATTATAATTATGAGGCATAAATGATTAAAGTTGGATTAATTGGACTTGGTAAAATGGGAAAATACCATTTGAATATATACTCAAACCTAGATAGCGTTAAGCTGATGGGCGTATGCGATGCTAATGCAGAGGTTGTATCAACTCTATCAAAAAATGTTGGTGTGCAAGGCTACACAGATTATAAAGAAATGTTACCGTTTGTTGATGCTGTTACTATTGCTGCACCAACAAAGTTTCACTATGAAATTGCAAAAACTTGCTTGCAAGCAGGTAAACACATACTTGTTGAAAAACCTATAACAACTAACTTAGATGAGGCAAAAGAACTGTTTGAAATTGCAACATCTAAAGGGTTAGTGCTACACATAGGACATGTTGAGCGATTTAACGGTGCAGTGCAAGAAGTACAGAAAATAGCTGAAAAGCCTATCTATATTGACTCAAAACGTATTGCTCCTTTCAACAAAAACTTTAAATCTGACAGTATTGTACTAGATTTAATGATCCACGATATTGATATCATTATCAACTTAGTAAATTCAAAAATAAAAGCTATCCAAGCGACTGGTAGCCCTATTTATACATCACTAGCAGATTATGCATCTGTAAACCTTGTGTTTGAAAATAATACAGTTGCACATATTTTTGTTAGCCGTATGAGCCAAACAAAAGAACGCATTATGACAGTTCATCAAGATGATGCACTTATATTGCTTGATTTTACTAACCAAGATATTAACATCTATAGACAAGGTCAAACGTCGCAAGTGCTTGGTAACCAAGAGATTAGATATAAAAACGAGTTTATTCAAGAGCGCTTGTTCGTCTACAAAGATAATCCGTTGAAGCTAGAGATAGCACACTTTATTGATTGCGTTGCGAACAATGTTCCACGTGTCGTTACTGTAGAACATGATTTACGCTCGCTAGAAGTCGCACTTAAAACAGATGAACTTTTATCTAATGGCATCTTTGGACAAATAGAGATTTAATACTATGGTTGCTAGCAGCGATAAGTTACTAATAAATATTGATAAAGTTTATACGAAAGGTAAACCATCACAATATGTTATAGAAAATATATCGTTTGCATATGCAATAGCTAGTGGCTATTCTAACTTTGAGATATGCAACACTGTAGTCGTCAAAAAAAAGTGTATTATGGCTGTTGAGGCAAACGAAGGGTGTATAAATACAATTAAACGTGGTGCAGAACTTACAACTGGCGAGGCGATTGTTGTATATGTTGGCGATGATGATATTAGCATAGAAACACTACAGCAAATGATTGATAGTGGCGCAAATGTTATAGCGACCAAGTCTACAAATAATGATGAACCAGCAAACGATTGTATCGAATTTGCGAATAAGAATAAAATAACTATACTAACTTTTACAGAAGTATAAAAGCAGGGTTTATGGAAATTGTTATAATTACAACGATAATATTGTTTGGCTTGATAATGGGTAGCTTTATGAATATGCTTGTTTATAGAGTGCCACTTGGGCTTAATATTGCTCGCCCAGCATCTAGGTGCGATAATTGCGGACACACAATCAAACCATACGAAAATATCCCAGTCATAAGCTACATATTTTTAGGTGGAAAATGTAGCAGTTGCAAACAACACATATCTATAGTTAACCCACTTACTGAAATATCTACAGCGCTTGTTTTTGTTGCACTATATTTCAAATTTGGGCTAGAGCTAGAGTTTTTTAAGTATTTATATTTTAGCTTTTTTGCATTAGTGATAGCATATACAGATATTGCGACAGCACTAGATAAAGAACACTTTGAAACAGGCGTCATACCAGATGTTTACGTGTTTTTAGGCATATTTGGTGGGCTAGCATTTGCTTTTGTAGAAGGTACATTTGTAAACGCATTAGCTGGCGCAGCTGCTGGCTATTTAGTATTGTTATTTCCAGCAGTCATGTTTAAAGTGTTACGCAAAATTGAGGGCATAGGCGAGGGCGATTTTGGATTGCTAGCGATGATAGGCATTTACACAGGTGTGCTATCAATACCATATATACTTACATTTGCAGCGCTTGTAGGCGTTATTGTTGGCATAACTGTTATTGCAGTTACTAAAGATAAACGGTACGCTATGCCATTTGCACCTATGCTATCGGCAGGTGGTGTTTTGTATGTATTTTTTAGCGATTATATTCAAAAGTTTTTATAAGGGGTAACACATTGATAAACGTAAACGAACAATTGGAGCTTATTAAAAGGGGCACTGTGGAAGTCATATCAGAAGCAGATTTGATTGAGAAATTAAAAGAGGATCGTCCGCTAACAATTAAAGCTGGCTTTGATCCAACAGCACCAGATTTACACTTAGGTCATACAGTAGTTCTACAAAAAATGAAACATTTTCAACAATTAGGGCATAATGTTTCGTTTTTAATAGGCGATTTTACAGGTATGATTGGCGATCCATCTGGAAAGTCTGAAACTCGTAAACCATTGACAATAGAACAAGTTTTAGCTAATGCAGAAACATATAAAGAGCAAGTTTTTAAAATATTAGACCCAGAAAAAACAAAAATTGTTTTCAATAGCGAGTGGTTAGGCAAGTTTGATATGCGTGATGTGTTAAGCCTTATGGGTAAATATACTGTCGCACGCATACTAGAACGTGACGATTTTAGCAAAAGATATAAAGAAAACCAACCAATAGGTATGCACGAGTTTATGTACCCACTTATGCAAGGTTACGACTCTGTAGCAATGCAAGCAGATGTTGAGATTGGCGGAACTGATCAAAAGTTTAACCTACTTGTTGGACGTGATTTACTAAAGCAATACGGTAAAAAACCGCAAGTAGCTATTACAATGCCTATTATAGAAGGGCTAGACGGCGTACAAAAAATGAGTAAGTCGCTTGGCAACTACGTTGGAATATCTGAAGCGCCAGAGCAAATGTTTGGTAAACTTATGTCTGTTACTGATGTTTTAATGTTTAGATATTATGAACTGTTAAGCGATAAGTCATTATCAGATATAGAAAAAATGAAATCTGATGTTGATAGTGGTGCATATCACCCAATGGATGCAAAAAAGGCACTCGCATTTGAAATTGTTGAGCGTTATCACGGTAAATCGAAAGCAGAATTTGCGTTGCAAGAGTTTGTTAATGTGTTTACTAAAAAAGAATTACCAGACGATATGCCAGAAATATCTGCAAATGGTAGACAACTGATAGATATAATCTTAGAATTGAAATTTGCACAAACAAAATCTGAAGCAAGAAGATTAGCTGAACAAGGCGGAATTTATATTAATTCAGAAAGAGTTAGCGATTTATCAGTAGTGCTAAGTAATGAAAGCATACTAAAAGTTGGTAAGCGAAAGTTCGCAAAAGTCTTGATATAAGATACGATCTATGATA
>CAYJIW010000045.1:293-13624 GCA_964370335.1 uncultured Deferribacteraceae bacterium | reverse complement strand
AACATTAGTGCATAGCCAGCAAGTGATATACTTTGGTTAAATTCACCATTATTTATCATGTTTTTTAACTCGATATTACTGACACGTACAACTTCAGTATCTTCAAACTTGTCACGCATTGGCTCGCTAGTGATTTTTGCATTTTTAGCAAGATACACATAACATTTATTACATAAAAATGCTGGGTTAGGGTACATTGTGCCTAATAGTTGGATATTATCTGATGTGATGCCCGTTTCTTCAAGCAGCTCACGTTTTGAGGCGCTTTCATGGCTTTCACCAAAATCTATTGCACCACCCGGAAATTCTAGTGTGTCACTTTCAGAACCAGCACGGAACTGTTTTACAATAAAAAAATCGCCGTTATCAGCAACAGGTACAATAAGCACCCACGAGCTAATATCGACGAGAGTAAACGTCATTTTATCATCTACAGGCGAGTATGAATAGTCTGCATGTCTAACAGATAGTATATTGTCATTAAATACTGTTTTATTTGATAGTTTTTTCCAGTTACTTTTCATAACTACCTATGTTATTTATAGAATGATACTGCCATCGCCGCCGCTAGGTTTAGCGATTTTTATATTTGATTTTGCTTCTGTATATTTATCAAGCAACTCAGCAGGAACTTTATCAATTTCATAAATAACGTGTTCGTTAGATATAAAGCCTTTTATATCTTCTTCAAAAGGAAAACCATAAGAAATAATAGCTATTGATATACCTGATCCAGATGGTATAAGTTGTACATTTGCAACATCTTTTAAGCCATTATTAGCTTTATCTTCGATACCCATTACCATATCGCCAGTAACTAATTTTACTAATTTTATATCTGCCATGTTTTACTCCATATTATTCGTTATATGTAACATTTTTAGCAACATCTATACCGCTATCAGTAAGTGTTACGACTTTATCTTTTATTACGACTAAGTTTTCGTTTTCAAGTTCATTAAGGAACGAGTTTGCAAGGTCAATATCAATATTTAGTATCTTCGCAATTTGTTCCACTTCAAGCGAATTATCTTTTGCTTGTAGTAAGTATGCAAGTATAATACTGTATATAAGTTGCTTATTTTTTGCTAGTTTTAGGTTTGCGTACGTTTCTTCAAGTTGTGTTGGTATATTACTAATTTCATACACAACTTTGCTATTTGGTATAAACTTTGCAATGCCATCATCAAAAGGTATGCCAAATGGCGCAACACTGATAGAAATATCGCCATCAGTTTGGTTAAGTTGTACTATTGCAACATCTCTTATCCCATCATCAGTGTCGATGCCTATAACTATTTCACCCGTAGTAATTTTAGCTAATCTTGTTTTCATATGTTAGCACGCCTTATACAGTTTGTCATTAGCAACAGTTACGCCTTTTTCTGTAAGCGTTATGTTATGGTCATCTATTAGCACAAGCCCTTTGATTGCAAGTGCTTCTATAAGGCTTTGTACTTTCTTTTGTTTCCATTTTAGGAATTGTGACATTCGATCAATTTGTTGTACAGGTAAATCTTGCGCCATGAATATCAAAATGATACTTTCGTTCAATAGTTGCTTTTTCTTTTTGTTATTTATTAATATTTGTATTATGCCTTTTTCAGGTGCAAAAATAACTGTCAACATAACAAAGAAACCAATAACAGTAGCAAATGTTGGCACGATAGGTTGTTTATAGACGTAAGCGATACTAAATCCAGTTAAACATGCAACAATGCTAACAATAATAGATGTAATAACTAACGCAGATGGTCTTGAAGTGTAATAGTATGCAATAACAGCTGGTGCAAGTACAAGTGAAATCATCATAATTGCGCCACCAATATAAAACATAACAGCCATACTAAAAGCGCTTGTCATAGCTAATAATGTGTTTGCAAGTGACATATTTAGTCTGATAGAGCCACCATACTCGGCATCAATACATAATGATGTAAATGAACGATAAAATAGCAGAACGCAAAACGCATTTAATAAAAATACGAGTAGCAGAATATAGAACATTATCGAACCATAATCAATCATGTTGAATGCAAGTCTGTCAAAAGGTAGCAATGCAAGCTCACCAAAAAGTATTGTATCAACGTCGATATTAGGTATGTTGTAAATAGATATAAGCGCAACACTTAATGCTAGTATAACATTAGGTACAGATATTTCAAAAAATTGGTGATCAATTTTGCTAATTTTACTAAGTTTTAATGTAATATAGTATCCTACAAATCCAGCTAATGCACCTGCCAATATTTGTACTGGTAATATAGCACCAGAGAAGAACAACAACACAATAACAAATCCTAACGTAGATGATTTTGCAGTGACATCTGTAGAAGGGTAATCGCCTTTAAGCACGATGAAAGCGCCGGGCATAGCCGCAGCAATAGCAGATAACATAGTGATAAGTATAATTTCTGATCTAATATCAAACACGTTTGCTACCTCCGCTATTTTTAGGTTTTCTTACAAATATTTTAGACAAAATCATTGATATTATCATGATAACAAATGCAGATATTACTGTTGATTGCCCAGTCATGATAAAATCGCTATTGCCAGCAATAAGGCTGCCAACTAATGCTGATATTACACCAAATAAACCTGATAAAATCACTAATGAACTTGACTTTGTAGTAAGCATTTTTGCGCTAATTGCAGGTAAAATTAGTATAGGTATAAAAAATAATGCACCGATAGCTTGTATGCTGGCACTAACAACGCTAGTATATATTACAACTATAAGAACTGTGTAAAATGTAATGCTTATACCGACAGACTTTGCAAAATCGAAATCTGTCATAATAATTTTTATTGGTGTGAATGCAAGCAAGATAAGAACAACAGAAATTAATGATATATACATTGCTATTTCTACTTCGTTTTGCAGCATTGCACTAGCGTTACCAAATATTATTGATGTTAGCTCTAACCCTAGGTTATCGTACTTCATTTCAATCATTTTTAATAACAACATAGCAACACCAAAAAATAATGATGACAGCAGCGGTTTGTTAATATTTGGGCTGATATATTGAGAATATTGCATGATGCGTATTATAACCATTGAAATTAATGCACCGGCAAACGTAAAGAGGAATACGAACGGTGTAATTTCAATATTAAATAACATATATGTAAGCAATGCAGTTATAAGAGCGCCATTTATTGCATAATCTGACACAACATTATTTCTGTTAAGTATGGATAGTCCACCAAGTATTCCAGTAATAAGTCCAATAGGTAGCATCACTTGCAATGCAGTAAATAGCGAATAATTTTGTGATGATGTATAAAAAATATCTAGCATATTAATCCTTTGCTTTTGCGTTAAATGCTATACTGTTATCACCATAAACTGTATTAACATTTTTATTGTTAAATACCTCAGTAAGTGTACCAGTAGAGATTTTTCTACGGTTTATTAGTGTAACTTTATCAAAAAAGCTAGGTATAGTCATAACATCATGATGACCAATGATTAATGTTTTGCCATTATCTTTAAGTTCTTTTAAAATAGTGTTGATGACATCTGCGCTATTTCTGTCAGCAAGTGTAAGAGGTTCGTCCATAACGAATATTTTAACATCTTGTACTAATGCACGTGCCATTAATGCTCTAGCTCTTTCGCCATTTGTAAGTTCAGATATGCTTTTTTTATAAATATCAGCTAGTTCTGTTTTTATTAGAGCGTTTTCGATAACTTCTTTTGGTGTCATACCTTTATCTTCAATTTGGCGTTTTTTAACATTGTATAGACCCATAGATACAAGCCCACGAACAGATGTTGGAAATTGCCAGTTTACTTTTGATATTTGTGGCACGTATGATAGATATTGACTATTTTTTAAATCATTAATAGGTTTGGAATAAATATGGATACTACCAGCTGATATTGGAACAATGCCAAGTATAGCTCTAAGTAGTGTAGATTTTCCAGAACCATTTGGACCGATAATTCCCATAATTGTACCATCAGTAACTTCTAAATCAATATCAATTATTGCAGGATTGCTACCAAAAGCAACAGTAACATTTTCAACATGTACTGCTAGTTTAAGTTTATCCATATGTTCTTGATGAGATGAGGCTCTTTTCATAATATATCCTATTTTAGTGCTTGTACTAATGTATCGACGTTATACATCATCAAGTTGATGTATGATTGTATAGGCGAGTTTTCGTCACCTAGTGTGTCGCTATATAGCACGCCACCAATTTTAATATTGTATTCTTCTTTTGCTAGTGCAGTTTGTAGTATTTTAATATCACGCAACGGCATGTGGTGTTCAACAAACACAACCTTTACATTATTACGTTTAATAAATCTTGAAACGTTTTGAATATCTTCTGCAGTGATAGCGCCAGTTGTGCTTTTTCCACGTATAGAGGCAGTTTCAAAGCCATATTCTTTACCAAAGTAGTTGAACGAGTTATGATTAGTAACGATAAATCTATTTTCTGGTGGTATTTTTTCCACTTGCTGTTTAACGAAAGTATCTAGGTCAATTAATTTAACAATAAGCTCTTCTTCGTTTTTACGGTATATCATTTCATTACGAGGGTTCGCATGAGATAGGCTATCAGTAATAAACATAACAGCCTTACGCCATAGAGGAACACTCATCCAAAAGTGTGGGTTAGGCGTAGAAATATCTTCCATAATAATTTCTTGTGGATACAGGGTAGAGCCAAGACGTGCAACAGGTATAAATTTGCCCATTTTGTTAATGATATTTTCAAGCTTACCTTCTAAAAGTAGTCCGTTTGATATTATCATGCTAGAGTCAGACATTCTTGTAACGTCGTGTTCTGTAAGTTTATAGTCGTGTGGGTCGCTGGTAGGTGCAATCATAACACGGCTATCGACAAAGTCGCCACCGATAGTATCTACTGCGCTTTTGATTAACCCAGTAGAGCAGATAATAACAGGTCTTTCATCAACAGAATTATTGTTATGGTTGATACAGCTTGTTAGCGATACTATTATTAGTAAAGTTGTTGCTATTTTAATTATTTTTTTGTTTAACATATTCATCTATTATACCAGTCTTATATATTTTATACAATGATTATTTAATAATATTGTCAGATTTTAGTAAATTTTCTAGCTCAATTAGTAAATCGTTTTCAGTGACTTTTTTAATTATCTCGCCTTTGCGAAACAATATCCCAAGACCTTTACCGCCAGCAATGCCATAATCTGCTTCACGCGCTTCTCCAATAGCATTTACTACACAGCCCATAACGGCTATTGTGCATGTACTTTTACTGTGTTCCACCATTTTTTCAACAGCGTTTGCAAGTGGTATCAAATCAATTTCCGTCCTTGCGCACGTTGGGCATGATATAACTTCTGGCGAGAATTTGCGAATATCTAGGCTAGATAATATTTGTTTTGCAACTTTTATTTCGTTAACAGGGTCGCTAGTGAGTGAAACTCTTAGCGTATCGCCAATACCTAAGTATAGTAAAGTGCCGATGCCAACGGATGATTTTATTGTGCCAGAGAAATCTGTGCCAGCTTCTGTAACACCAATATGTAGTGGTGAATTATCTTCGCTAGCAAACTGTTTGAAGGCGTCTATTGTAGTTGTTACATTACTAGCTTTTATAGATACTTTGAAGTTGTCAAAGCCAAAGTCGTACATCATGCGTGTGTTGCGTAGTGCAGAAATACATAACGCTTTAGCTGTTACACCATAGTCAGCAAGTATATCTTTTTCTAGCGAACCAGAGTTTACCCCAATACGTATGCAAGCATTTGATAGTTTTACAGCATCGACAACGGCTTTGACTTTTTCGACACCGCCAATATTGCCCGGGTTGATACGTATGCAGTCAGCACCGTTTTCGATAGCTTTTATAGCTAACTTATAATCAAAGTGAATATCAGCAACTAGAGGTATATCTAGGTTACTTTTTATTTGCTTTATAGCATTTGCGCTATCATCATTAGGTACAGACACACGTATAATTTCACAACCAGCATTAGTAAGACTACTAATTTGTTGTAGAGTAGCATCTATATCGCTAGTGTTTGTGTTCGTCATAGATTGGATATAGACAGGGTTGTCATTACCTAGTTTTAATCCACCAATTTTTATTTCTCTAGTTTTTTTCATAGTTGTTACCACTCGATATTAACAAACGCCAACATAGCAGAGCTTACACTCAATGTCAAATAATCGTTAAAAAATAATGACATTTTCTAATTTTTATGTAAAATTATGTATATTATTATCGTTATGGTGCAAAATGATTGAACAGTTAAAAAATATAACATTTTTAGATAATTCGCTATTAGCATGGTTAGTAGCTTGTGGCATATTTATAGGCACATTAGGGTTGACAGTAATCCTTATCAAATTTTTTGAAAGCAGGTTTAAAAAATTTGAAACAAAGATACATGAAGCTATAGTTGCCCAGATTTTAGCTGATTTTAGACAACGATTATTTCCAATATCTTATATAATTTCGTTATATGTAGCATTGGAATATGTAAAGCTTCCACCACATGTGCTGGCATTCATATCTAAGGCTACATTTGTATTTATTTCGTTTTTTGTGTTGCTATTTATTAGTGATTTTATAAAAGTCATTTTGCTAACACCAAATAAAAAACGTGTTACATTACCATCTGGTGTAGTAACGGTATTACGTGTTTTGTTGTGGGTAGCAGGTTCGCTATTCGTATTATCTAATCTAGGGTTTAATGTAAACACATTTGTTACTGGCTTAGGTATAGGTGGTGTTGCAATAGCACTAGCATCTCAAGCGATACTTGGCGATTTGTTCAACTACTTTGTTATACTATTTGATAAACCATTTAAAAAAGGCGATGTAATACAAATAGATACAACACTAGGTACAGTTGAGTATATCGGAATAAAAAGTACAAGGATACGTAGCGTTAGTGGCGAGTTATTGCTTATATCGAATACAGATTTGACAAAATCAAGGCTAAGCAATTATCAAGTGGCAGAAAAACGCAGAAACTTATCAATCATAGGGGTTGAGTATTCAACAAGTAAAGAAAACTTGCACGCAATACCACAAATATTAAAAGACTGTGTTGAAAAGGTTGTTTCTGATGTCAAGGTTGAATTTTCACGTGTCCATTTTTCAGAATTTGGCGCATCGTCACTCAATTTTGAGTTAGTATATTTTGTACACTCAACCGATTATGTTAAGTATGTATCAGTTGTTCAAGAAGTTAATTATTTGATAATAGATGAGTTTAATAAACGAGAGATAAGTTTTGCATTTCCTTCGCAAACAATCTACATGGATAAAAACTCGTAAGGTGACATTTTATATTTTTATTTTTACTTGACGATACGGCTTATAAGTCTTACTATACTTGTTGAAGAAAAAAATAATTAATTAGGATTAAACATTGTCATACTTAGCACTTGCAAGAAAGTATCGTCCGCAGACATTTGAAACCATTGTATCACAATCATTTATCACTACGACGATACAAAACGCTATCAAACTTAATCGTGTTGCTCACGCTTATCTTTTTACTGGCCCTCGTGGTGTTGGCAAAACTACTACTGCAAGAATTTTTGCTAAAGCTATCAACTGCCTTAATCCTAAAAATGCTACACCATGTGATGAGTGCGATAACTGTATTGATATTACGAATGGTACATCTATAGACGTTATCGAGATTGATGGTGCATCTAACCGTGGTGTTGATGATATTCGTGACTTGCGTGAGACAGTCAATTTTGTGCCTGTAAAAAGCAAATATAAAGTATATATCATAGATGAAGTACATATGCTTACAAAAGAAGCGTTCAACGCTTTACTTAAAACGCTTGAAGAACCGCCATCGTTCGTTATGTTTATATTTGCAACTACTGACCCACACAAAATTCCTGCAACAATACTTTCACGTTGCCAGCGTTATGAATTTACAAAAATACCGCATGATGAAATGGTTGCTAAAATCGTTAATATACTTGAAACTGAAAAAATAGAATACGACATGGACGCTATAAACTTAGCAGCAAGAAACTCTGATGGCTGTATGCGTGATAGCTTATCTATAGTCGACCAAATTATTGCATATTCTGGCGGTAAGGTAGATTATGAGTCGGCAGCGTTCTTGCTTGGCATTAGCGATAAATACCTTGCTGATGAAGCATTTGCAGCTATGATAAAGGAACAGCCAGATAATCTGCCAGAAATAATTAAAAGCATTGACGATAAAGGGCTAGATTTAAAGTATGTTACAGAATGCCTTGTTGAACATACACGTAACTTACTTATGTATATAGTTGTTGGGCGATTGTCAGATAAAGATTTTTCAAAAAACGAACAAGATTACTATAGCGACTTGAAAAAATATGCATCGAAAAATAGATTATATGCTTTGTTCCAAGTGCTTGATAAGCTTGCAAACGATATGAAGTATTGCGATTTTGCAAAATATGTATTTGAATTTGCCTTATTTAAAGGTGCTTCATTATCGCAAATTATTCCGCTCACTAAGGCTGATATTCCTGTTGCTACGACACAACCTGAAAAAAAAGTTAGCGTCCCACTTGTTACTGAAAGCGTTAAGGCTGCAGATGTTAAGCCAATTACAGAAATTATAGAAGATAATGCAACAAACAATACTGAGCCTATTAATGAAATATTATCTAGCGAAGATGTATGGAAAAAAGCGTTGAAAATCATACACGAAAAGGGTGGGTTGATTGAAGCGCATATCGCATATGGTAGTTTAATATCTGCCACACCAGATAAAATATTAATTGGATTTACACCTGATAGAGATTTTCAATATGAATATTTTAATAAACCAGAGAACAAAATCAAAGTACAAAATATCATAGATAGTATAGCTAAGCCTGCACCTAAGTTTGATGTTAGCAAAACTAACACTAGCGATGGTAAAAAAAAAGTAATAACTACTAAAAGCTCGCCAGTACAGGCTGAAAGCTACAAAGAACGCAAAGTAAAGAATGATGCTATCCAACAACCGCTAGTTCAAGAAATTATTAAAAGTATGGATGGCGTTGTTGAGTCAGTTGAAATGTATAATATGATTAAAGATGATGAATAATATAAAAGATTTTCGGAGGATACTGCAAAAATGAATATGCAACAAATTATGAAACAAGCACAAAAAATGCAAAAGAAAATGGAAGAAATGCAAGAAGAAGCCGCTAACATGGTGCATGAAGCATCGTCTGGTGGTGGAATGGTTAGCGTTAAAGTCAATGGTAAACAAGAACTACTTGGTATAGAAATTGAACAAGATGTCGTAAATGCTGATGATGTTGAAATGCTACAAGATTTAATCGTAGCAGCAGTAAATGAAGGCATGAAAAAGTCGCAACAAGCTATGCAAGAAAAAATGCAAGCGTTAACAGGTGGACTTGGTCTAAACATGCCGGGCATGTTTTAATTAATAAAATATGCAACATATAAAAGTTTTTGATGCGTGCGTGCATGAATTTTCAAGGCTGCCGGGCGTCGGCAGGAAAACAGCTGTTAGGTTGGCATTACACGTACTTAAAATGAAGCCAGAAAATGTAAAACGGTTAGCTGATAGTATAGTAGATTTAAAAGAAAAAACTACTTTTTGTAGCGAATGTGGACAGTTATCAGAAGAAGATATTTGCGTAATATGTTCATCAGATACTAGAAATAAAGAAATAATATGTATCGTAGAAGAAGCAAAAGATGTATTTTTTATCGAACACACAGGACAATATAGAGGGCTATATCACGTATTAGGTGGTAAAATATCGCCACTTGATAGCATTGGACCATCTGATTTGTCGTTTGATAAACTTATTGAGCGTGTTAGCAAAAATAGTGTATCTGAGGTGATTATAGCAACTAACCCAGATGCCGATGGCGAAATGACAGCACTATACATCACTAGGATACTTCAAAAGTTTTCTGAACTTAAAATTACTAAACTTGCAAGCGGCATTCCAATCGGTACTCATATCGAGTATGCAGACGAACTAACCGTACTAAAAGCATTAGAAAATCGTATCAACATATAACTTTTATATTTTGCTAATAAGGTAAAATATATGCAAAAAGAAATATTAATAAATTCTACAGCAAACGAAGTTCGTGCAGCTGTTATGGATAACGGCAATATATCAGAAATTTTGATAGAGCGCATAAATAAACGAAGTGTCGCAGGTAATATATATAAAGGTAAAGTCGTAAAAGTGCTACCCGGTATGCAATCTGCTTTTGTTGAAGTCGGACTACATAGAGCTGCATTTTTGCACGTTGCTGATATTTATGTTGAAAACTCTGATATAGTTCCATACATTGACGATGACGATATTGTCGATGAATTACAAACAAAAAGTAGCCACCCACCTATAGAAGAGCTTATTAGCGAAGGGCAAGAAATTGTCGTGCAAATAGCAAAAGATGCAATAGCGACTAAAGGTGCAAGGCTTACTACACACCTTACTATTCCGGGGCGATATTTAGTACTAATGCCTTGCTACTTCCACATTGGTATATCAAGACGTATTGAAAGTGAAGACGAACGAGAAAGACTAAAAAATATCCTAAATGAAATACAAGTTAGTGATATGGGGCTTATCGCTCGTACAGTTAGCGAAGGTATGAGTAAAGAAGAACTCGTTGCCGATCTTGATTACTTGCTTAGAATTTGGAAAAAAGTTAGTGCAGATATTGATAATTCTAGCGCACCTAGCTTAATTTACGAAGATCACGACTTATTATTTAAGATATTGCGTGATGTCACTACTAAAAATGTTTCAAGGATTATTTCTGATAATAAAAATGATTTTACAAAAATGCAATCGTTTATGAAAGATTACTTTTCTAATATTGATGCAAAGCTAGAATATTATGAAGAAGATACACCACCATTTGATAAATATAATATTGAAATAGAAATAAATAGAATACTAGATAAAAAAGTATGGTTACGCTCTGGTGGCTCAATTGTTATTGACCAAGCTGAAGCGTTAACTGTTATTGATGTTAATACTGGCAAATACGTTGGAAAACATAATTTTGATGATACAATATTAAAAACTAACCTTGAAGCAGCAAAAGAGATTGCTCATCAGTTAAAAATACGTAATATTGGTGGCATTATTATTGTAGACTTCATTGATATGGAACGTGTTGAAGATAGGGAAAAAGTTTTATCGCTACTTGAACAATGCTTAAAGGAAGATAGGGTAAAAGCATCAGTTGTTAATATTTCACCACTTGGACTTGTTGAAATTACACGTAAACGTGTGCAAGAAAGCGTTGCTAGGCTACTTAGCGAGCCTTGTCCATATTGCGATGGACGTGGTATAATAAAATCAAAAATTACTGTATGTTACGAGATTATGAGGAATGTTAGACGACTAGCACCAGACGCAAGAAGCAATACAATTTGTATTGAAGCTGATAGCGATGTGGCCGATTTGTTACTATCGTACGAAGATGACTCAATATCAGAAATAGAAAAAACATATGGAGTGTATGTGATGGTAAAATCTGCTAAAAAAGATAGCCACGAACAGTACGAATTGCAAATATTTGGAAGTAATAATGGCAAACTATAATAGAAAAGATAATTACTATAAAAAAGCTAAGAAAGAAGGCTATAAATCACGTGCTGCATATAAATTGATTGAGCTAAACGATAGATTTAAAGTTATAAAAAAAGGTGGCATCATACTTGATTGTGGAGCGGCACCGGGTGGTTGGAGCCAAGTTGCACTTGAAATAATAGGTGATAGTGGAAAGGTAGTCGGTGTTGATTTAGACGAGATTACAGGAATAAATAACAAAAACTTTTCTTCTATAGTAGGCGACTTTACTCAAGATGAAACGCTTGAAAAAGTGCTTGAATTATCAAAAAAGTATAACACAGTCATATCTGATATTGCGCCACATACAACAGGTGTTAGGGACACAGATCATGCAAACTCTGTTGAACTTGTTAGATACGTTTTTGAATTTGCACAAAAGACACTTACGCAAGGTGGCTCGTTTATTTTCAAATTATTTGAAGGTGCAGATAGAGATGCATTAGTTAAAGAAATAAAAAGAAGCTTTACCAATGTTAAAATTGTTAAGCCAGATGCAATACGTTCCGGGTCTATGGAATTATACGTTGTTGCTACTGGATTTAAAGGGCAAAGCTAATGAAAACTGTCTTAACAATACCAACATATAACGCTGGCGAATTATTCGATGATGTTATATCTGCTATAAAAATGCAATCAGTCCAACCTGATAAAATTATTGTTATAGACTCAAATTCAAGTGATAATTCATACCAAAAAGCATTAGAGGCTGGCTTTGAATGTATGAAAGTTGAACAAAGTGACTTTAATCACGGTCTAACACGTATGATTACTGTTGAGAAGTATAGCGATTATGATATAGCTATATACTTAACGCAAGATGCTGTAATGGTTGATAAAGACGCTTTAAAGCACTTATTACAAGCATACAGTGATGAAAATGTCGCAGTCGCATACGGTAGGCAACTAACAAAAGATACATCTAGTTTAATTGAAAAGTCGTTGCGTGCGTTCAATTATCCTGCGCAATCAATAGTGAAACAATTATCTGATAAAGATACATTAGGGCTAAATACTCCGTTTAACTCGAACTCGTTTTCGTCATATCGCATTAATGATATGTTGTCTGTAGGCGGGTTTGGTAATATTAACTTTGCAGAAGATATGATAATTGCTGCAAAATTGTTGATGCAAGGTAAGTCTGTTGCATACGTTGCAGAAGCACAAGTATTTCATACACATGAGTATTCAATAATGTCAGAATATAAGCGTGGCATAGAGATTGGGAAAATACATAAAAATAACAAGTGGCTACTAGATACTTTTGGTAGTGCAGAAAAACGTGGGTTAAAAGTGCTATCAAACGCTAGCCTCGCTAAGAAGTTGATGATATTATTACAAGCGTTGCCTAAATTTATGGGCTATAGAGTTGGTAAATACTTTTAGTAATTAATGTGTAATAATCGTTTTTTTTGCTTGACAAAACTGTCACTATAACTAAATTATAATAATCAACTTTAGGAGGTTGAACATGGCGTTTGTAGTAAATGATGATTGTACTTGTTGCATGGCTTGTTTTGATGAGTGTCCAGTTGGCGCTATTAGCGAGCAAGACGGTAAAGCATTTATCGACCCTGACACTTGTACTGATTGTGGTGCATGTGCAGATGTTTGCCCTGTAGAAGCTATTTCTGCTGGTTAATATTGTATTGCTTTAAAAATATCAGAGGTATTTATATGCCTCTGTTTTTTAAAATTTAATAGTCTACTTGGGCGGTATATTAT
>CAYJIW010000045.1:0-283 GCA_964370335.1 uncultured Deferribacteraceae bacterium | reverse complement strand
TGCACAAAGCACATTAGAGGTTGTGCTGTGTTACTCTGGCATACATGCCATTATATTGCATCGTGTTTCACATGGGTTATGGAACCGTAAATTCAGATTGTTGGCTAGAATGTTATCACAGTTGGCTAGGTTTTTGACTGGTATAGAAATTCATCCCGGTGCAAAAATTGGCAGACGATTATTTATAGATCATGGCATGGGTATTGTTATAGGTGAAACTACAGAAATTGGTGATGATGTCACCATATATCATGGCGTTACGCTTGGTGGCGTTAGCTTAAAA
>CAYJIW010000044.1:0-13960 GCA_964370335.1 uncultured Deferribacteraceae bacterium | reverse complement strand
TATTTTGCTTGACGACTTGAAGCCGGGCGATCATTTAAAACTTACAAAACAAGAACTTAGGGAGTTGAAAAAATGTACAGGGTTAAAATAATAAAAGATTTTTCATCAGCGCACAATTTAAGAGAGTATCAAGGTAACTGTGAAAACTTACACGGACATAACTGGAAAGTTGAAGCATACCTCAAAAGTAAAGAACTTGATAGCTTAGGCATGGTTGAAGATTTTAGAAACTTGAAACGTGAACTTAAAGCGATACTTGATGAACTAGACCACGTTTACCTAAACGAACTAGAATACTTCAAAGTAGTAAATCCAACTAGTGAAAATATATCAAAATACATATTTGATAAACTAGCAGTATATTACGGTGACAAAGTAGATAAAGTTATAGTTTGGGAAAATGTCGATTCTGCATCGGAATACTCAAAAGACTAATTCAATTATTCAAGGCAACTATCAAAGTTGCCTTTTTTTCATAATAGACCATAAATTTATGTTTTGTTAATTGTTTATTGTCATTAAAATGTAACTCCAATTCAATATGTAATGGAGGTTACAATTATGGAAATGAATGATAAGCGTTATCACATGGTGGAGAAATCAAAAGCTCTTGTAAAAAGTTTAGTATCTGGCGATAAGAAAGTTGGTATGAAAGCGTTAACTGACGATTATATCCAACACAATCTTGATTATGCTAGCGGTAAACAACCATTTTTAGATGCTGTTGAATATTTCTCAAATCAAAAAGAAAAATCTAGCGTAGATACAAAACGTGTGATTTGCGATGGTGATTTTGTTGTATTACATAGCCATTATTATTTTGCTGGCACAGGTGATTTTGTTGCGTTTGACATATTTAGATACGATGGACATCATATCGCAGAACATTGGGATAATATACAGCCTATTGTACCTGCAAATCCAAGTGGTAGAACACAACTTGACGGCGAAACAGAGATGACAGATATTACTGAAACAAATAATAATAAAGATTTGGTAACTAACTTTATCAATAATGTATTAATTAATGAAAACTATGACATTATGCAAGATTACTTTAATGGTAACGAATATATACAGCATAACCCGATGATAAGCGATGGACTATCTGGACTTGGTGAAGCCATTGCAGATATGGTAAAAGCTGGCAGAAAAATGGACTTTAACAAGCTACATATGGTGCTAGGTGAAGGAAACTTTGTTTTAGCAGTAACAGAGGGCGCTATCGGTGGTACTCCAACAGCTTATTATGACTTATTTAGGCTAGAAAATGGTAAGATTGCGGAACATTGGGACGTAATATCGACAATACCAGATGTAAGTACATGGAAGAATAAGAACGGTAAATTTTAAGTAAAATAGGCTAATAGTGTGTATAACTGCACACTATTAGTTTAAATAATCGTTTAGTTGCTTGCGTAGTGCTTTTTTCTTTAGTTTATTAAGTATTTTAATTTCTAGTTGTCTAACACGTTCCCTAGATATGCCAAGTTTGTCACCAATCTCGCCAAGAGTTTTATTTTGTGATCCGTTTAAGCCAAAGCGATACGATATTATTTCAAACTCTCTTTCATCAAGTTCTGATATTATTTCATCAACAGATTCACGAAGATTTTTATCAATAAATTCATCTTCAACATTGGTATTCGCTTCTAGGTTATCCAAATATGTCACTTCATCATTAGTAGAAATAGGGGCGTTCAGCGAAACATCATTTTTAGAAGCAAGCATAATATTTGTAATATCTGTTACTTCTATCCCAGTTGCTTCTGATATTTCTTTATAGCTAGGCTCACACTGTAACTCTTTAGTGAGTCTATCTTTAGCGACATTGATTTTATATAGCATATTTGCTTGTTTTATGGGTAGCCTAACAGAGCTAGATTGTTCAGTAATACCGTGAATAATAGCTTGCCTTATCCACCACACTGCATACGTGATAAACTTAACATTTCTATCTGGTTCAAAGCGTTTTGCAGCTTCTAGTAGACCTATATTGCCTTGGTTGATAATATCTATCAATGGCATACCAGTATTTTTATACTTATTTGCTTGCGATACAACAAACTTTAGATTAGCAAGCACAAGTTCTTTAAGTGCCTCAGTATCGCCTGCTTTAATTCGCACGCCAAGTTCGTATTCTTGTTCTTGAGTTAAGTGTTTATAATTAGATATATTTTTAAAATATAATGACAATGTATCGAGTGTTACATCTTCATCAGGTTTTATCGGCATTATAATATCTTCAACTTCTATGCTAAGTTCTTCGATATTATCAAATTCTTCTTCAATTTTTAATTCTTTATCGGAGTTGCTATACATCTTAATACCCCTCAATAAGATCGTTTATGGCAGAGTTTCTGCCATAAACATATAAGTATATACCTTATTAAACATTCAAAATATGAATTTGTCCAGTATTATATATGACTTTTAACTTTTTGTTAGGTTCAATTTCTCCTTTAATTATTTTTTCTGCAATTTTATTTTCAACAATTTTCTGTATAGCACGTTTCATTGGCCTAGCGCCAAAGCTCATGTCATAGCCACTTTCGACTAATGCGTTTATGACACTTTCATCAAATTCGACATCAACTGATATATCTTCCAATCGTTTAGTAACACCACCTAATAATAGTTTTGCAATTTGTTTAATATCATCATTTGTTAGTGGGTGGAACACGATAATATCATCAACACGGTTGATAAATTCGGGCTTAAAATATTTTGATAATTCATTGAAAGCCACTTTGTTAATACGTTCGTACTTTTCATCCATGCTATCGCTGCCAGCAAATTCTTCCATAATAAGTGGCGATGCAATGTTAGATGTCATTATAACTACAGTATTTTTAAAGTTTACTACACGTCCTTTAGAGTCTGTCAATCTGCCATCATCTAATAGTTGTAATAGTATATTAAACACATCTGGGTGCGCTTTTTCTATTTCATCTAGTAGTATGACAGAGTAGGGGCGTCTACGTACTTTTTCTGTAAGTTGTCCGCCTTCCTCATATCCAACATAACCCGGAGGCGCTCCAATAAGCTTAGCAACTGCGTGTTTTTCCATGTATTCGCTCATGTCAATCCTAATAAGCGCATCTTCTGTATCAAACAAGAACTCTGCTAACGCTTTTGCTAGTTCAGTTTTACCAACACCAGTAGGCCCAAGAAATATAAACGAACCCATTGGACGTTTAGGGTCGTTAAGACCTGCACGGCTACGCCTAACAGCTTCGCTAATGGCAGTAATCGCAGTATGTTGCCCAACAACACGCTTATGTAGCCAATCTTCCATTTTTAATAGTTTGTCAGCTTCTTCTTCAAGTAGCTTTTTAGTAGGAACACCTGTCCACCTAGATACAACTTCTGCAACATCTTCTTCATCTACTTCTTCTTTAAGCATCGCCTTACCATGTTGGATGGCTTTTAATTGTTCTGTAACTTCTGCTTGTTTTTTCTCAAGTTCGACAAGCTTTCCGTATTTTAATTCACCAGCTTTTGCAAAATCGCCTAAGCGTTCAGCTTGTATTGTTTCAATTTTACAATCTTCTATTTCTTGTTTAATATCACGTGATGATTGTATAATATTTTTTTCATTTTTCCATTGTGCAGATAGGGCAGAGATACTTTCTTGTAATTCTGCAATTTCTTGCTCAATTTTTTTAAGCCTACTTTTAGAAGCGACATCAGATTCACGTTTAAGTGCTTGTTTTTCAATTTCTAGCTGTCTATGTCTGCGTTCTAGTTCATCAAGTTCAGCAGGCATACTATCAATTTCCATACGTAACCTTGCAGTTGCTTCATCAATCAAATCTATTGCTTTATCTGGCATAAATCTATCAGATATATACTTATTAGCTAAGTGAGCAGCTGCAACAAGTGCTGTATCTTTAATACGTACACCATGATGAAGTTCGTAACGCTCTTTAAGCCCACGAAGTATAGAAACAGTATCTTCAACACTAGGTTCTTTAACTACAACAGGTTGAAAACGACGTTCAAGAGCGGCATCTTTTTCAATATACTTTTTATATTCATCAAGTGTTGTTGCGCCGATGCAATGTAGCTCACCACGTGCAAGCGATGGTTTAAGGATATTTGCAGCGTCCATAGCACCGCTTGTTGCACCTGCACCCACAAGTGTATGTAGTTCATCAATAAATAGTATTATATCGCCATCACTATCTTTTACTTCTTTAAGTATGCTTTTAAGCCTATCTTCAAATTCGCCACGATATTGAGTACCAGCAATTAGAGCGCCCATATCAAGTACGGCGATAGTCTTATCTTTTAAACTCTCTGGTATATCACCATTTACGATACGTTCTGCAAGGCCTTCTGCAATAGCTGTTTTACCAACACCCGGTTCACCAATAAGTACAGGGTTATTTTTTGTCCTACGTGATAACACATGTACAACTCGTCTAATTTCTTCATCACGCCCGATGACAGGGTCAAGTTTGCCTTCTTTAGCAGCGTTTGTAAGATTTATTGTGTACTTATCAAGCGTATTCATTTTATCTTCTGGATTTTGGTCAGTAATAGTTGTACCACCACGTAGTTCTTCTATAGCTTTCTGTGCGTCTTTTACATTTAATGTGCCTATAGCTTTACGAAGTGAGTATCCAGCATGCTCGATGACACCCATAAATATGTGTTCAGTTGATACATACTCGTCTTTCATTTTTTTAGCAGTATCAAAAGCATAATCCATAACTTTTTTGGTGTCGCCAGATAAAAATACTTGTTCAACATTAGATACTTTTGGTAACGCATTTAATATTTCATTAGTTTCAAAAAGTAATGCATCAGCATTTATGCCAATCTTTTGTAAAAGAGGGCGTACTAATCCATCATTTTGTGTGATTAATGATACAAGTAGATGTTCTGGATTAATTGCCTGATGTTGTAAATTCTCTGCAATTTTTATTGCATTTTGTATAGCTTCTTGAGCTTTTATAGTCATTTTATTGTAATTCATAATTTTACCACCTATATTTTATTCGCTTTCAATCTGAATTTTTCTAAACTGTAAGCCATAAGTAATATTTGCATTGTTTTTAGTAATATCTTCTCCATATGTGGTGTTTATATGACGTTGCATATCGTTAAGTTTGTTTGTTAGCGACTGAATTTCATCACGCATTTGCATAATGACTTCAACACCAGCGAGATTTACGCCCATATCTTTAGTTAATACAGTAATAAAACGTAATTTTTCAATATCTTCATCAGAATATAGCCTTGTGTTACCCATAGTTCGTGATGGTATTATCAATCCAATACGCTCATATTGTCGTAGCGTTTGTGGATGTAACCCAAGTATATCCGATACTATGCTAATAACGTACATTGGTTTATCTCTATTCATATATCACCATTTATACTGTAGCTTTTTCGATAATGCTTTGCCTATCTGGTCTGCTAGTTTTTTCCATAGCATTCTTTAACATTTGTGTAACTTCTTCATTAATTTCTTTAGGTGTAACAAGCTCTATTATAATGTATAAGTCGCCTTTAGTTTCCTTACGTATTATTGGCATACCCTTACCTTTTAACCTGAACTTTTGTCCACCTTTTGTACCAGCAGGGATTGAAAGCGTAACTGCACCATAAGGTGTAGGTACGTTAATTTTGCTACCAAGCGTAGCTTCAAAAATATCAACAGGGATAGTAACGAACAAGTCGTCTTTCTCCCTAGAATATACTGGGCTTGCTATAATCTCTGTAATTATGTATAAGTCGCCACTAGGTCCATTACCTTTACCAGCATTACCTTTGCCAGCGATACGTATTTTTGCACCGTTATGTATCCCAGCTGGAATATTGACTTTGATACGCTCAGTTGTTAGTGTATAACCGCTAGTGTTGCATGTTTTACACTTTTCGCTGTATTGTTCGCCTGTGCCACCACAATTATTACATGGCATTTGAAAAAATCCACCCTGCGCATTGCTTCCAGTACCACCGCATTGCGTACAAGTTGCTTTTTTGCCACCACTACCGCCACACGTTTCACACTTGACAGAATGGTTTACGCTAACTTCTATACTGTTACCTTTAACAGAATCTGCAAATGGCACTTTAATTGCGTATGTAATATCGTCGCCTTTTGTATTAGTAGGGCGTCTAGTCGTTCTTGCCCTAGAAGTTCTGCCACCAAAAATATCGCCAAATATGTCTTCAAACGATCCGCCACCACCGAAGTTAAAGTTGCGCATATCGTCAAAGTTCATGTTGCTAAAGTTGTAACCTTGCCCACTATTAGTAAACGCATCATGTCCAAGCGTATCATATTCTTTACGTTTTTCATCATCTGATAATACAGCATACGCTTCTGATATTTCTTTAAATTTTGCTTCTGCTTCAGCATTATCAGGGTTTACATCTGGGTGATATTTTCTAGCAAGCTTTCTATAACTCTTTTTAATTTCATCAGCAGTTGATGATTTTTGTACTTCTAGTATATCGTAATAAGTTTTTGCCATTTAATAATTATCCTTTCTCAATTTTTATAGTTTTTGGCTCAATATCTGGACGTTTTGCAAGTGTTATCCTTAATATGCCATTTTTAAGTGATGCTTTAATGCTAGATGTATCAATAGCATTAGGTATTGCAAACGAACGAGAAAACTTACCAAACGAACGCTCTAATCTAAAATACTTTTCTTCTTGTTTATCGCCTTTAAACTTCTTTTCGCCTGATACAACAAGCACGCCTTCTGCAACTTGTATATCAATATCTTCTTCCGATACGCCGGGAGTTTCGCAAATAATAATTATTTCGCCATCGTTCTCCATAATATCAACAGCTGGCGTCCAATCGCCACTAGACGACTTGATTGACTCATCAAACATTTTGTTAATACGTTCTTGTATAGAAAAAATCTCTCTAACAGGTGTCCATCTAACTATTCCCATGTTTATGCTCCTTTGATATAATAATATTACTTTAATCATAATATAAAACTTGAGTCAACTTATGTCAAGTTTTTTTATAGTATTTAATTAATTATATTTTTTTGATGACTTTTTAATACTTTTAGCTATTATAATTGTCAAAGTATAGTTAATCTATATATGGCAGGTGTAATGTTACGTTTAATAAAAACAAATATTGTAATTGTTGTTGCGTTAGTTGTTTCGCTAGCTTTGCATATATTTTTAGTATATGCTATTGTTTTTAAAAATGAGGAAAACACAAACAGAGGCGAACCAATCGAGGTATCAGTTATTCCAAAAGAGAAAAAAGAAGATGCTGATATACCACCACTAACGCCGGCACCTGTGCCAGATTTCATACCGCCGCCACCAGATGCAGAAACAACTATGGACGAAGATGTTAACACATCGCCTAATGCTGAAATGAATGAAGAAATCCAGCTACCTAAACAGCCTGTTGTGCCAGATGTAGCAGAAGAAGACATAGAAACAGATGTTGACGTTGATACATATATTGAAGATAGAAAACAATTAGCTGATGCAAGAGATATTATAGAGCGTATAGCTAGACAGAAACCACCAGAGAAACCGGGCGAGGATTCTGCGTCATACTCAGTGTTTGAAGAACGATACGCATCATATTTCACAAAGTTTAAAGCTAGGGTATATCAAGTATGGAAATATCCAAATGATGCTATTGCTAAGGGTCAAACAGGCGTTGTAAATGTAGAATTTGACATACTAAAAGATGGTAGGATAGTAAATGTTAGGTTAAAGCAATCAAGTGGTTATCCTACTTTGGATAGAGAAGTTATGCGTGTACTAAAAACTATGGGAACTGTGCCATTGCCACAGTCGTATAATTTAGAACAACTTAACGTAGATGATGCATATTTTATTTACACGCTTGATGGTACTCTTGATCGCTTATTACGATAAATTTTATGGATAAAATATGTGTTTAGTATAAAAAATTTAAAATAAGACTATGAATATCTTTAAATATATGTTATAGTAAAATATAGTTCTAAAAGGAAGAAGGTTTAAATTATGGCTGAAAGTAACAAAAAATGGGATTTGAAATGGATGTCGTGGGAAATGACATCTGCATGTAATTTGTATTGTGTACATTGTCGTTCATCATCGGACGAGTTTGCATCAGTTGGTAAGTTTACACTAGAAAAATCAAAAAAGTTTATAGATGAGATTGTATCATTCGCATCGCCAGTTGTCGTTTTAACTGGTGGCGAGCCATTAATGCGTGAAGATGTTTTTGAGATTGCAAAATATGGCACTGAAAAAGGCTTACGCATGGCTATGGCTACTAATGGCACATTAGTTACTGATGAAATATGTGAAAAAATTAAAGAATCAGGCATACGTATAGTTTCGATGAGTTTAGACGGTCCTAATGCAGAAATACATGACGATTTTCGTGGTCAAGTTGGTGCTTATGAAGGCACTATGAAAGCAGCAGAACTATTTAATAAACATGGTATCAAGTTTATCATAAACTCAGCTTTTACTAAGCGTAACCAAAAATATATTGGTGAAACTTTTAGAAAAGCTAAATCTTTGGGTGCTACTGCATGGTATATGTTTTTGATTGTGCCAACTGGCAGGGGCGAAGATATTATGGCAGAGCTTGTATCTAAAGAAGATTATGAAGATATTTTAAAATGGCACTACGAACTTGAGCGTAGTGAAGAAGATATTTTAGTACGTCCAACTTGTGCTCCACAATATTATAGAGTATGGCATGAACAATCTAAAGAAGATGGGCTTGACGCAGAACGTCGCTCGTTAACATTTTCTACTGGTGGTGGCAAGGGCTGTATCGCTGGGCAAACAATTTGTTTCGTTAATAGCGATGGCGATGTGTTACCGTGTTCATACTTCCCACTTGCTGGTGGCAACGTATTTGAAAAACCACTTAGCGAAATTTGGGAAACTTCTGAACTATTAAACGATATGAGAGATTTTAAAAGTTATGATGGTAAATGCGGAAAATGTCGCTACTTAGGGGTGTGCGGCGGTTGTAGGGCTAGATCTTATGCTGTTACAGGCTCTTACATGGCAGAAGAACCATTTTGTGATTATATTCCAGAAAGTTTGAGAGGTAAATAAAGCAGTAACATAAATATATAAAGGAGGATATTGAATGAGCGATATTCAATCGAGAATTAGGGATAAAAGTTTGCTATCTAAAGTGACAACTCCGGATAAACTTATCCATTACTTTGAGCAGACTGAAAAGAAAACTATGGAACTTGGCATGTCAGGGTTTACACCTGTTGGATATGCAAAAGTTATGCCTCTAGCTATTGCAGAGCATGTTGAAAAAAATAACCTACAAGGCAAATGGCGTTTTAATGTTTATACTGGTGCATCTATCGGTGCAGAAGTTGAGGATACTTGGGCATCTTTAGGTATGATTGACAAGCGTTGGCCATACCAAACGAGTAAAGAAGCTGCTAAGGGCATTAATAACGGTAGTATTAGAATGGGTGACAAACACTTATCTATGTTTGCTCAAGACTTATTTAACGGTTTTTATACTAAAGATAACGATGGTAAACTTGATATGGTTATTGTTGAAGCATCTGCTATTGATGAAAATGGCAATATCGTATTATCTGGCTCTATCGGAAGTTCTCCTGAACAGCTACAAATAGCTGATAAAATCATAGTTGAAATAAATACTATGCTACCATCTTTTGAGGGTATGCACGATATTTGGTTGAGTGATTCTCCACCACATAAAAAGATTATACCTATTACAGAAGCTACACAACGTATTGGTACAACTTATGTTCCTGTTGATAAAAGCAAAATTGTTGGTATCGTAGAATCTCGCTTACCAGATAACGGTAGGGCAGTTCGTGGTAGTGACGAAGTATCAGACGCTATTGCAGCAAATATTATCAAATTCTTCCAACAAGAAGTTAAAGCTGGCAGATTACCAAAAGACTTATTACCATTACAATCAGGTGTTGGCTCTATTGCAAACGCTGTTGTTATGGGGCTTACAAACTCGCCATTTGAGAACTTAGTTGTTTATAGCGAAGTTTTACAAGATGCGTTTTTACCATTTTTAGACTCAGGCAAATGTAAGTTTATTAACGCAACATCTCTATCATTATCTAACGAAGCATTTGTTAAATGGTGGGAAAAATATGATGAATATAAAAACAAAGTATTGTTACGACCAATGCAAGTTTCTAACAACCCAGAAGTTATTAGAAGGCTTGGTGTAATTGCAATGAATACACCTGTTGAAGTTGATATTTATGGACACGCTAACTCTACATTGATTGGCGGTACAAGAATGGTTAACGGTATCGGTGGTTCTGGCGACTTTACTAGAAACGCCTATATTTCTATGATGCACACACCATCTATGCGTCCTAGCAAAAACGATGAGTTTGGCGTATCTTCAATCGTTCCTAAAGTATCACACGTTGACCATACGGAACACGATATTGATGTAATAGTTACAGAGCAAGGTTTTGCAGATTTACGTGGTTTAGCTCCTAAAGATAGGGCTAGAGAAATTATTGATAAATGTGCTCACCCAGCTTTTAAAGATTACCTACATGGCTATTTAGATAAGGCTATCGAGGCAACTGGTGGCGACCATGAACCACAAATCCTTGAGGAGTGCTACAATATGCACATAAGCCTTAAAAATAATGGCACAATGAGATATTGGGACAAATAGTTAAAAATATAGTGGCTACTTAGTAGCCACTTTTTTTATGATTTATAGAATAGTGCAAGCTCTGTCAATCTTGATTTACAACGTAAAAACTGTCTTTCAAATGTTGTATCCATAATTTCATCAGCAAAAATATTGTCGTCCTCGTCTGATAATATAAAAAGTTTCGTATCGTAATAGTAACAAACATCTAAAAACATTGTAAACCTAAGTGCATTGTTAAGGTTTGTAAATGTATCAAGCCCATCAAGAAAAATTACGTCAGCATCTTTTGGTATAACAAAAAACTTGAAAGGGTGATAACTTTGCAATGATGCCATAAGTTCATCGAAAGTAGTTTTTATAACGCCACGTGTCGATGGTATTGTGTTATATGTATGTTCAAAAGATGATGTATCAAACCCTTTTTTCCATTCTGTAAGCTTTAATCTAAAACTTTTACCCTCGACAGAAAGTTGAGTAAAATCGTTAGCTATAACGCCTAACTCTCTAGCAAATTGAGATGTATCAAACTTACCACCGCCAAGCTCTTTAGGTAGCCTGTTTGATGTCATTACAATGTTAGTTTTATGCTTAATAGCGTTTACTAACCTAACAAACATGCGTGTTGTTGCTGGGTCGTCTAAATCAAATTCATCAATTAATAATAGCTGATGTTTTTCAAATGTTTCAATAGTTTTTTCAATACCTAGATAATTCATGAAGTATGTCAATTCTGTAAAGCTAAGAAATGCTTTTGTGCCATTAAAAGCATGAAAAAGTGCTGATAAAAGGTGTGTTTTACCAATGCCATACGTGCCATCTATGTAGTAATGTTCCAACTTTACTTCTGTTTGCTTTTTGAATTTGCTAAATAAACCTTTTTTTACTTCTACACGTTTAGTAGTGGCAAGGTTTTGCAATGTAGATTTTAAACTTGCTTGGCTAGGGTAGTTATCATCGCAATTATAGTTATCAAAAGTACATGTATCAAACTTTGGGTGAGGTTTTAGTTCACTAATACATTCTTCAACCGATATATCGAAATTAAGTTTGTTGATAAATTTTTCATTTTTCTGTATCATAATTTAAGAGATTATATGTATTTTAATTAAATATCAAGTATATAAATAAAAAAGAGGTAAATTATGTTAAATAAAGTTGTAGAAGTTGTAAAACAAGCTGGCGAAATTGTTTCAAGAGGTTTTTACGAAGATAAAAGTATCAACTTTAAAGGTAATATTGACTTAGTTACAGAATATGATGTTGCGGCTGAAAATTTTATTAAAGATAAGTTATCAAAACTATTCCCAAACCATGAACTTGTTGGCGAAGAATCAAGCGAAGCATTTGCAGAACATTCTAAGGACTCTATTTATATCGACCCAATAGATGGTACTACAAACTTTGTGCATGGGTTACCACATATCGCTGTATCTATAGGCGTTTATACAGGTGGAGTAGGGCAGTATGGTGTTGTGTATAATCCAATAACAAATGAACTTTTTACAGGCGAATATGGCAAGGGCGCATATTTAAACGGTAAACAATTACACGTGTCAAAAACTGATAGTATTGAAAATTCGTTAATAGCTACTGGGTTTCCATACGATAAAAAGATTGATTTGATAATTCCAAACTTAGAGAAGGTTTTAAAATCATCTAGGGGTATAAGACGTTTAGGGGTAGCATCGCTAGATATTTGCTACGTTGCAAGAGGTGTTTTTGATGCATATTATGAAACAACATTAAAACCATGGGATATGGCAGCAGGTAACATTATATTGCGTGAAGCTGGTGGCGAAGTCTATGACTTTAAAGGCGATAAACACGAGATGAAAACGGATGATATATTAGCAACTAATAAACTTATTACTAACGATATGTTAGAAATCATTAAAAGTATTTATAAATAGACAAACAACGTAAACATTTATAAAAAATCCAATATGTATTGAACATGTTGCTAAACCACTTGACAAAACTAATGAAAAATACTAATATAATAATAGAGGAAGTGTTTTTTATTTACTTATATTAGGAGCTGTATATGTCTACTATTAATTCTACTACTGATACATCATCATATATGCTAGATTATGCTGTTAATGTTGCTAAAAAAGCAAAATCTGTTATCGAACTACAAGGCGAGTCAGCACTTAAATTGATTGACTCTGCAACTACTGTTGCTGCTGCATCTGGTGCAAATGGTAGCCCTTTGGCTGAAACTCGTGGCACTGGTAGCGTTGTTGATATGTTAGCCTAAAATATATTAATTTTACACTATCATTTCTAATTAATTTATGATACCTTTCTTAATCATACTATTATTATCTTTTTAATAATGTATTTGTGTTTGGAGTTTTTCATTGTTTAAAAGCAAACATACAGTTAACATGTCAGTAAAAGCCTTTTTTATGTCTAGTACGCAATTTGTGCTACGTCTTAAATCAACAAAAGATGGCTTTATGGTATTTGAAAACGGCGATAAAGATTACACTATAAATCACTATTCACTCACAGGTGAAAAACTTGCTACTTACGAACTTGTTATAAAGGAGCAACTTCTCTTTGAACTGTATGAGTACATTGGCAATACACTTTATATGCTGTTTACAAAGCATGTGTCTAAATATGAAGAGATACTTGTTATCTACAAATCTAATAGCGACGGTGTTATGCAACATGTTGCTTCAATACCTCGTGAAAGTTACAGGCACAATATGAGCTATTTCAAAATGGTCGATTATAATGGCGATGCTAGGCTGGTATTAATCAAGCATAATCGTATCCACCTATACTCAATAACAGATAAACTTAACGAAATAGAAACTATACTTGGCGATAAGTGGTTTATATCGTCTGACTTTGTTATAAATGCTATGGGCTATACTTGGGATGTGTACGATACTTCGCTTAGTTTTATCACTGGATTTAACTATAGAGAAGATGTCAATTTTATTGTAATGAGTGCATCTAAAGATAAAAGCATTATTTCTATGATTAGTGAGAGTAGTGCTGGAGATAGTGCAGGTCTTTATATATTTGATGATGAAATGAAAGAATATAGCGTTTTTTATCAAAAATACAACTTTAAATGTTTACAAGTTTGTGGTGATAAAATATGGGTGTCTGTTAGCGATAATAACTACGGAAATATCAGTGGAATAATGATATTTGATAAAGGTGGCGAAATGGAATACTCAAACATCTCTAATAACTCAATTAATTACCCAGAGCCAGTTATTACATCAGCATCATATATATGCGAAGTTGGTAATGGAGAAGTTTTATTATCAAACAACGACAAAATAATTA
>CAYJIW010000043.1:5919-14395 GCA_964370335.1 uncultured Deferribacteraceae bacterium | reverse complement strand
GCGGGGAGAGCAAGCAGAGCAAAGCATGTCTTTGCCCAAAGCGAAGGCGGAGTGACAACGACGGCGGGGAGAGCAAGCAGAGCAAAGCATGTCTTTGCCCAAAGCGAAGGCGGAGTGACAACGACGGCGGGGAGAGCAAGCAGAGCAAAGCATGTCTTTGCCCAAAGCGAAGGCGGAGTGACAACGACGGCGGGGAGAGCAAGCAGAGCAAAGCATGTCTTTGCCCAAAGCGAAGGCGGAGTGATAACGACGGCGGGGGGCTTTCCCCTCACTTACGCTATTTGTGCAATAAATAGTGCTAATGGTAGGCTCACCGCAAAAAGCCGAATGAGTGTACAAACAACGTACTCGATTGAGGCTTTTTAGGAGCAACAACCCAGTAGTGCTATTTAGGGTGCAAAAAGACAAAAAAAAGGACAGCATAAAACTGTCCTTTAAAAGATACTGTATATATTTTATTTTATAATGCTTTTGCCATAAGGTTCGACACACGTTTTGCGTATTCGCCAACATTTTTAGGTGCTGCACCCTCCAATATAAGTGCTTGGTCGTAAAGCAATGCTGTATATTCTTTCAACACTTCGCTATCGCTATCTTTTTCAAAAACAGAGTTCATCTCCGTAAATAGCGGATGCTCTGGGTTGATTTCCATAGTGCGTTTACCTTTCATATAGTTTTCGCCCATTGCTTGCATGATTTTCTCTATATGCGGATCAAAATCAAAATCGCCAGCAACTAAACATACTGCACTATCCTTTAACCTGCTAGACAAACGTACATCTGCAACATCATCTTTTAACTCAGCTTTGATAAAGTCAATAAGCTTAGAAAATTCTTCTTGCTTCTTTTCTTTTGCTTCCTTATCTGCATCATCAAGTGTAATATCACCTTTCACTACTGATTTAAACTTTTTACCTTTAAACTCGCCAAGTTGCGATATAACTATATCATCTATATCATCAACCATGATAAGCACTTCATAACCCTTATCACGTAACCCCTCTAGGTATGGCGAAGATTCTGCACTTTTTCTATCAGCAGATAAAATGTAGTAAATATCCGTTTGGTCTGGCTTCATACGCATAAAGTATTCATCTAACGATGTAAACTTGCCTGCTTCTGTCGCTGTAGACTCATAAATAAGTAACTCTGCAATAGCAACTGAACGCTCCCTATCATAGTGCAAGCCCTCTTTTAATATCTTGCCAAACTCTTTCATAAATTTATTGAAAGCTTCTTCATCGTTGCGTTTCATGTCAGTAATGGTATCTATCACACGCTTAGTAATATTCTTTTTAATAACGTCAATAAGCCTGTTGTTCTGTAATATTTCCCTAGATATATTAAGAGGTAAATCGTTAGACTCTACTACACCTTTAACAAAACGTAGGTATGGTGGCAACAACTCCTCGCAGTTTTCCATAATCTGTACACGTTTTACATACAACATTGGGCCATATTTATACTCTTTATAGCCAATATCGAACGGTTTGCCTGATGGAATATATAATAATCCAGAAAACTCGTGCGTACCCTCTGCCCTAAAGTGAATATTTCTTAACGGTTCAGCATAATCATGCGAAATATGTTTGTAAAACTCAGTATATTCTTCTTTAGTGATTTCAGATTTATCACGCAACCAAATAGCTTTTTGCGAGTTCAAAACTTCTTCTTTAACCTCTATCTCGCCAGTATCTTGACCTTCATCATCTTTAATATTTCTTGAAATATCCATAACAATTGGATGCTCAATATAATCAGAATATTTTGAAACAAGCTCACGCACAGTCCATTCTTCTAAGTATTTTTTATCGTCCTCACGCACAAATAATACAACATCAGTACCACGTGTTTCTTTATCGCACTTATCAATAGTAAATTTACCATCAGCAGATGATTTCCACTTAACACCCTCATCAGCAGATGCTTTACGAGTATATACCTCAACATTATCAGCAGCCATAAACGCCGAATAAAAACCAACGCCAAACTGGCCAATCAAATCAACAGCGTCAGTACTCTTTTGTTGCTCAAGCATTTTCATAAACTCTTTCGTGCCAGAATGTGCAATAGTACCGAGCGTCGCAATAACCTCATCGTAATCCATACCAATACCGTTATCACGTATTGTAAGCGTTCCAGCGTTCTTATCAACAATCAGCTTGATTTTCCAATCTGTATCGCCCTCATATTTAGATGCGTCAGTCAACCCCTCGTACCTAACCTTGTCAATAGCGTCAGATGCGTTAGAAATAAGCTCCCTAAGAAAAATATCCTTGTTAGAATAAAGCGAATGAATAACAATATCTAATAACTTAGATACCTCCGTTTTAAACTTCATAGTTTTTGCTGCCATAGAATATAACTCCTTTTCTTTTAATTATTAATTAGTTATAAAATTTGTTAGCACTCACACATAACGAGTGCTAAAAATAATTTATACATGGTTGCAAATTTTGTCAAGAATATTTTTGCATTTTCAAATATGTATTTCTATTTTATTATCTCACTTGCAAAGTTGTATCGTATATGTTAAAATGTAGGATAATTAAAGTATGTATTTTTGAGGTTATATATGAAAAAGTTTCTTATTGCGTTATTTTGTGCTGGGACATTAAATGCTTGCTACAGTAACAGTATTGCCGATATTCCTATCAATGCTGATAGTTTTGGCGAGTTTAGAAATGCAATTAATGTTGTTTGTACAAAAGTTGACAAGTCTGCTTGTGAGCACCTACAAAATGCAATAAATATTCAATTACCACTTAATACGCTCACTGACTCTATTGAATATCAAGAAGAAACAGAAAAAATATATAGACGACTAAATAACCGCACACCTCGTGAAATTGTTGACATATATAAAGTAATGCTATTACAAAACCTTAAAGAACTTAATGCTAAAAATATTAGGCTTGATAAAGAGCTACAAAAACTATACACAAACTACGAAAATACTAAACATCATGCTAGCAACATTACTATATCTGAAATAGGTTACGACTTTACCGATTTAGACAACCCACTTATATCATTTAAAATTACAAATGATATCGAGTTTCCTATCGACCAATTAGTTGCAGAGGCAGAGTTTTATTCATCGTCTGATATATTTCTTGGTAGAGCAAAAGCATTTATACAACCGCTTAGGGTACCTATAGAGCCGGGCGGAAGCTTTGTTGTCAAAAAAACACTAGACTCAATACCTGAAGAAGATCTTGAACTTATTAAGGTAGCTAGAAATCTAAAAATAAAAATATCAATACCTAGCATACAAGCTATCGTTGATGATAAAAAATCTACAGAAATTTTTGTATTATCTTTGCCGTATTCTTACATAAAAATGCAAGAACTACTTGATGAAAATGCACAAGTATATACTGAAACTGTCGAAAAAATTAACTCAATAAAAATCAAATAGGAGAATATATGTTTGAACAATTCCCATTATCTGCACTAGATAATGCTAAAGAAAACTTAACAAAACTTATTGATAACAATAAGGCTGAAATCGAAAAATTACTTGAAATTGAAAATAAAACTTACATAAATTTTATGCGCCCGCTTATGGAGCTATCGGAAAATATTTCTATATTTTTTACGCCAATATCTCACCTTAACTCTGTTGCAGATAGCAAACAATCGCGTGATGCTTTTTCTTCATGTTTGCCAATACTTAGCGAATATTCAACAATGCTTAGCCAGCATGAAGGTTTATATAATGCTATCAGTAACATAGCTAATGAACATGGACTTAACACTGCACAAAAAAGCGTTATAAAACATTCGCTTACATCTTTTAAGCTTGGCGGTATAGGCCTTGATGAATACAAGAAAAATCGTGTAAAAACTATCAACAAAACATTATCAGAACTATCTGATAACTTTGGCAAAAATGTTCTTGATGCCACAAACGCTTTTGATCTAACATTAGATAATGATGATAGCATAAAAGATATGCCTGAAAGCGATAAGCAAGCTGCAAAGGTTGAAAATGGTTACAAATTTACGTTGCAAGCGCCATCTTATATAGCTTTTATGACTTATTGTAGCGATAGAAACCTACGTGAAAAAATGTATAAAGCATACATGACTAGAGCACCACAAAACTCTGATATTATTGAACAAATACTTAAACTACGCCATGAAAAAGCAAACATTTTAGGCTATGATAATTTTGCACAACTACGCAATACAACAATGTCTTGCCCTAGTTACGAAAAAGCTATCGAGTTTATACGCTCGCTTGCTATCAAAGGTAAACCATTTGCACTGAAAGAACTTGACGCACTAAAATCGTTCGCAAAATCAAAAGGTTACGACGATATTAAAAGCTATGATGCCTCGTTTTTAGCAAATATGATGAAAAAAGAACAACTACACTTTGACGAAGAAGCATACAGAATATATTTTGAAAAAAACCAAACTATTAAAGGCATGTTTGAGTTTCTGCACAACTTATTTGGCATTGATTTTAAGCAAGTAAAAGGCGAAAAACTATGGCATGATGACGCAACTTGCTATGAAATACTTGATAATAGTGGTAATGCCGTTGCAAAATTATATATTGACCTAGAAGCACGAAAAGAAAAGCGTGGCGGTGCGTGGATGAATAACTGGCACACTGCACATATCAATACTAAAGGCGAGCGTGTGCTTCCATCTGCGTTTATTGTTGCAAATTTTCCAAAATCTAGCGAAAATTCGCCATCACTACTACGCCATGATGATGTAAACACACTTTTCCATGAGGCTGGGCATGCTATCCATCATCTATTTTCTAAAATGGACGAACTAGACGTATCAGGTATAAACGGTGTTGAATGGGATGCTGTCGAGTTTCCATCGCAATTTCTTGAAAATTTTTCGTACGAACCAGTCGTGCTTGAACTATTCGCTAAAAACTACAACACTTGCGAATTAATACCGCATGAACTTATTGATAAACTTGTTGAAAATAAAAACTTTCAATCAGGTATGTTCCTTGTTAGACAGCTTGAGTTTGCACTATTCGATTTATTGATACATGAAAATGCATACACATCTAAACAAGTTAGCGAAATATTAAACAATGTGCGTAAAGAAGTTTCTGTCATTATGCCTCCTGATTATATCATGTTTGAAAATAGCTTTGGGCATATATTTGGCGGTGGCTATGCTGCTGGATATTACAGTTATAAATGGGCTGAAATGTTATCGGCTGATGCATATTTATCGTTCTCGCAAGCTGGTGTTTTTGATGATAAGCTTGCAAAATCGCTTAAAGAACATGTGCTTGAAAAAGGTGGCTCTGATAATATGGATACCCTTTTTGAGCAATTTGCTAACCGCAAACCAGACGAAAATAAACTACTAGAACTACTTGGCATAGAAGGGTAATTTATGGCGATAGGGATAACTGCTAAACGTGTACCAATAAATACTGCTCCGCTTGACTACCTCGATAGCATCATTAGCGATATGGATGGTGAGCGTGTCTGTGTAGTTGTCCCTACAGCTAGAAATATACGTACCATTACTAAAAAGCTATATAAAACTATTGACGTTTTCCCTATAAGCGAGTTTACTGCTTACGCCAATTATGCTACAGGCATCAACATACCAAAACAGTTACGCCCATACTATCTTAAAAAAAGTGTGGAGCAACTTACATCTGATGATAAAATCGCAATGTTTAAAGCAAGCGATAGTGAATTAATTAGCAAACTAACATACTTTATCAAAACAAGTAGCGGCATTTTATCTTTTTACCGTGAACTATCTGCAGAAATGATTGCGCCTGAACAACTGCTTAAAGCTGGCGTCTATACAGATTACGAAACACAAATAACTGTACTATCTAAACTATGGCAAATATATACCGAAAATTTAGCAAAAGATGGGCTTAGTGATGAGTGGGAAACACGTAAAAATGCTGTCTATCGTAGCGAATTTATTGATAGATACGATAAGTTTGTGTTTTTAATAAGTGGTTTTTTAACGAAATACGAGCAACAGCAACTAAAAACGCTTGCAACCCAAAAAGACGTTACGCTTATCTTCAACTATGCTGGGGAATTAAATAAACAACACAGGCTATACGAAGATTACCTCGATATTGAGATAGAGAAACAACCTATTAACCCTTTAGCAAATAGTAAGTTACAAATAATTGAACACGAAAGCTATCTTGCCGAATTTGAATACATTACAAATGAAATTTTTTCACTAAATAAAAATAATGGAATAGATTTCTCAAAAATGGCTGTTGTAATGCCTGATGAACAACTTAATTCATACTTTTTACATTTAGATAAGTATAATCTTTTCGATATATCTGCTGGTAAGAGTATCGAAAATACCCAATTCTACTCCATACTATCGCAGCTTATAGAAATGCATAAAGATATATCAACTAAGAATAAAATCCCTATCCAAAGTGTTATAAACTTGCTACACACCCCTATTATAAAAGATGATGACACCGAAAATAATATTAAATCACTACAAAAACTCATAGGTGACAACTTTATATACATAAACTTATCAGAACTAGATAATATTAATTTTTTCAAAAAAATAGCATCTATTATATTGACAGCTAATGAAAAAGATACTTTAAGCTACTATATAAAATTACTAAGTAAATATATGAAATCTATAAAAAGTGAATCCCATGCCAGCGATACGCAAGTCGTTCATGATACCATTACGCATATCGAAATGCTTACACTGTTGTACAAAAATATTGATGATGAGCTTACCTTTGATGAAGCATTTGCCATTATAATGCAAGAGCTTAATAGCGTTAAACAAAAAACTCCAAAAGGAAAAGTAGCTGTCATTGGGATATTAGAAAGCCGTAACAATGCTTACGATGCAATATTTATACCTTCGCTTAATAGTGACGTATTCCCACCAAATAGCCAAAAGGATTTATTCTTAAATACTGAACTAAGAAACCAACTGGGGTTACCAACATATATTGATAGAGAAGACTTGCTAAAAAACTATCTGTTACAAATTATTTCACAATCTAAATTTGCGTTTATATCGTACATAAATAATAAAAACTCAAGACGACGTAGCTCGTTTGTTGAAGAATTACTTATCAATTATACTATTAAAGTTGAAGAATACGATATTAGTAATCCACATCTTATTGATTGTGGTGAAAAGATAAAATATAAAAAATCACAAGCTATCTCAATAAAGAAATCAGAACAGATAATTGAAAAAATCTTATCTACACCGTTATCAGCATCACGATTTAATATATATGCTAATTGCTCGTTGAGGTATTATCTGCAGTATTTTGTTAGAATTGAGTCACCTGTTGAAGCAGACGAAGAAATATCTCCAATGATTATTGGTACTGTAATTCATAATACCTTAAAAATAGTTGATGATAAAAAAATATCCCCTCTCGATAAATCGTATGTGCAAGAACTCAAAAAAACATTTATTGAGCAAATTGAAGTAACAGATGCCTATAAATACTCTGAACTAGAGCAATATAAAATGGAAGATATAGTAAACTCATTTGATAATATTGCTTTTAGCGAAAAAGAACGACTAGAAAATGGTTTTAAAACAATTGCGAGAGAAAAAGAATATACTGTAACTTACAAAGGGTTTACACTAAAAAGCACAATAGATAAAGTTGAGCAATCAAGTGATGGTTACAATATAGTTGATTATAAATACAAATCAGATATTAAAAACATAAACAATATTAAAGTAGTAGAAGAACTTAACGACTGGCAAATACCGTTTTATGCCATACTTTTTAAGCTTGCTACTGGCAAAGATGTAAATATGCTATATCATTATGATTTAAAGAAAAACTTTAAATTGTTTTCTGTATTTCCAATAGCTCAACTAGATGATTTTCAACAATTTTTCGACAATAAACTTGGTGAATTAATTTCACTAAATGTCCCATTTACGCAAACTAATGATATTAAAAGATGCAAATACTGCGATTATAAAGTCGTTTGTGGCAGAAATAGTTAGGTGCAACATGATTACAATAGATAAAACAAAAAACATTGCACTAAAAGCTAGTGCTGGAACAGGTAAAACTTACCAACTATCAATGCGTGTACTATCCATGTTGTTGCAAGGTGTTGAAGCTAAAGATATTCTAGGGCTTACATTTACTAACAAAGCTACTGATGAAATGCTTGAGCGTATATTACTTTTTCTTGATAAAATTGCAAAAAATGAAATAGACGACGACAAACACATGTATGAAACTATACAAAATATTATGATGGAATATGCTCAACGTAACAACATTGACTATAGTGACAAGTATTTACAAGATACCGCTATTAAAACACGTGATAAACTACTTGCTGATTTTAGCTCTTTAAAAATTAAAACTTTTGATGCCTTTTTCAATACAATAATAAAAACTTTTCCTTTTGAGGTTGGGGTACGTCCCGATTACGATATAAAAGACAATGTTAAAAATAGCGATTTTGAAAAATTA
>CAYJIW010000043.1:0-5909 GCA_964370335.1 uncultured Deferribacteraceae bacterium | reverse complement strand
TAAGTTTATTCTATAAGCGTTTTGCTAAGGATGATTTAGAAAACTTTGCCTCATATACATCGCATCATGCAATTATATTGCTACATGAAATAGAGAAAGTCAAAATCAACGATAAATCTACATTGTTAGAAAAAATGCAACTTACTGAAAAAACTTATGATGCTATTTTTGACAATATAAGATTATTTATTAATAGTTTTGATAGTGATATGCAGAAAAAGTTTGATGCTTTATCATCAAAAACAGATCTCTATGGCATTCTTGGACTTGCTATGTTTAAAAAAGATATTAAAGAAGTTAGCGGTTTCGCAAAATATAATTTTAAAGATATATCACTTAGATACTATGAAGATATTAAACAAAATATAAGGGATTATTTAAAACTACGTGGCGAAGTAGCTACATTAATATCAATTTTACTTGGCGATATGCTAACAAAACAGTTTAACTATCTAAAATCACAACAAAATATAATAACTTATGACGATATAGCAGAAAGAGTTTTTGACTTACTTGCAAAAGATAAAACTATAGAGAGTGAATACTTATATTTTCGCCTAGATGGCTATATAAACCATATACTTATCGACGAATTTCAAGATACATCAAATACACAATGGGCAGTTATGGAACGCTTTGCCGACGAAGCTATGGCGGGCATTGGGCAACACGATAAATCAGGTAGCTTTTTTTATGTTGGCGACCCTAAACAAAATATATATCGTTTTCGTGGTGGGTCATCAGAACTATTTGATAAAGTAGCAGATAATGCAAAAAGTAGTATAGTAGTCGAAACGCTAGAAAAAAACTTTAGAAGCACTAAAAATGTAGTCGAGTTCGTAAATAATACATTCTCTGTAATATCAAGCATGTATAAACTTGATATGTTTAAACTCAACCAACAGTACAATACTGATAGTTTTGATGGTTATGTTAATATTGAACTACTTGATAAAAAAGAAAAAACTTATATTGAATATACTATTGAAAAAATTACTGAAATAGAAAAAGCAAAAATCCCGTATTCTGATATAGCAATATTAGTTGATAAAAACTCTATTGGACAAGAATTACTAGATGAGCTTTCTGCTAAAAACATTCCAGTACGACTAGAAACATCTAGTAACATTAACACATCAAACGCTTATAAGGCTATTTACAACCTTGCTTACTTTATTGAAACAGGTGATGAGTTTGCATTTATGAATTACGTATTTATTGATTCACCTAGCATAAGCATTAAAGATTTTACAAATAAAAGCTCTCGCACAAAAATTATGGATGAAATTTTACAAAGCGTACAAGATATGAATAACGCAACAATTTTTGAAAAATTAATATATGTGATCAGAAAAAATGGAATGGCTACACGCTTCCAAAATGTGCCAGACTTTATAGCAACGATAGATTTAATAGCAAACAATGTAGCTAATGAAAAAAATATTGCTGTATTCATGGAAAAACTTAATAATGCAGCAGAAAGCTATGGTACAACAACCGCTAGCAACGATAACGCTATTACTATAATGACTGTTCATAAGTCTAAAGGATTAGAGTTTCCAATAGTTATAATGCCAACAACAGATTTTCCTCTATCTATTAATAGTAGGAAAACTAACTTTGTTGTGATTGATGATGAAGATAACTCTATTTATGGCAAACTATACTATATTCATCCAAAATATACTTATAACTATATAAGTGATAGTGATTTATTTGCCATTGACACAGAAACTAATCTAACTGTTATTGACTCGCTAAATAAATTATACGTTGGTATGACACGTGCAAAAAATGCTTTATTTATAGCTAGTAACCCTACGGGTAAAGAAATTGGTAATGCATCACAACTACTTACATCTATATGTGATAGTCGCTTTGATAGTAATAAGTATCAAATTGGCTCACTTACTAACTATCCATTAGAGAAAATTGACAAAAAGAATAAAACTAAACTGAAAAAAGTTTGTCATTATGACATTGGGGATAAAATACCAACAAATGAGGAGTACATGGTTGACTTTGAAGCAACAAATTTTGGTACAGCGTTACATAATGCGTTAATGTTAATAAATGGCAATACTACCAATGATATACAAAGTGCTATTGACGTTTCATTATCTAAATATGGTTATTTTATTTCTGATAATATGAAAAAAACACTTGAAATATATGTTAAAAAGATTATAAATAAGGATATATGGAATAAATTGATGACTGGCAAAGTATTCCGTGAGCGTAAGTTCACACACAATGGACGTCTTTATTCTATAGATATATATTCTGTATTTAGCGATAAGATAATATTAGCCGATTATAAAACTGGCGAACTTACTAAAGCTGCCGAATCAGAATATAAAGAACAAATTAAAACGTATGCCACTATTTTAAATAAGGTGTACGAACTAGAGGTTGAAAAGTACCTCATACACTTTCACGGAGAGAATGTTGAAATTATTAGTTTTTAGTTTTATTGCATGTTTTTCTTTCTTTATGACTGTTGATGTCGCTTACGCAAACTCGCTAAATAGCGAATTTGTTATTGAAAATAATATTAATAACAATGTTGACGCAATTGTTACACCATTAGATGATAATTACAGTATTGACATATCAAGCTTGCCGAAAGACAGCTCTGTACAGCAAAGCACTCAACTAGAGGGTGGTGTTCTGCCTGTTGCTGATATGGCTATGCTTCAACGCTTAGCGCCTTATAAGGCTAGCATTACTGATGTGCAATCTCGTGGGTTATCTCCTATCGAGCGTTTTAGCAACTCAAAAAACTTTGAAATAGATGATAGTTCATCTTACGCTTTAGGACTGCTAAGCACTTTTTCACTTGCGACACTACGTTCTATCTTTAATAGTGGTAGTTTTAGCAAAGTTTCTGTCGGCATGTTTAGAAATGAGAATGGCGAAGATTTATACAATATTGTACTAAAACCTGTTAATGGATTAATGCTAATGATGGGGCTTGACACACAAACATTTTTTAATGAATCACGGTTTGAAGTCAATTTTTCACCAACGGCATCTTCAATATTCAAGCTTATCGCTTTTGAAACTGAAGATGATACGCAAGCAGGCATAGAATTTCAATTAAAATTTTAAGCGACTTACATCATATATATAAAAAGCAGAGTTATTACACTCTGCTTTTTTATTTATTTAATATCAAAGTTCTTTATCCTGCGTCTTAAAAGTAAATAAACTACGAGAAGTATCGGGAATACTACAACTATCAAATCATTAAATTTACCTTGCGATATTGAACAAGCAACTCCTGATGTTGTTTCATGTTTTGGTATTGTATCGCTATCAATTACATCTTGCGCATTGACCAAATCATCATTAACAACAAAATCATCTTCCGGGTAATAAAGTGGATAACTTTCACATTGATGATCTAGCCTTAATGTTTGAATATCTTGTAAGTAGACAACTTTTCTATAATTATCCTTTGATATACAGTTATACGCAAGCCCAAGTTCCGAAAGTCTAGTATAAAGCATAATGTCAAATATAGGCGATAAATCGTTGATACCATTATAATCTAGCTGAACAGCACGTATACTACTCTTATTGGCGATTGGCAACACACTACTAATAAAGTTATTCTTAAAAGAAATATCTTGTAGTTTAGTTAGATTATCAAGTGGCGATAAATCTGTAATCCTATTTGAATTACCAGCAATATACGTTAAATCAGTCAAATTATCTAATGGTGAAATATCGCTAATAATGTTGACACTAAAGTTTAACGATGTCAATTTTGTTAAATTATCTATTGGTTCAAGGCTAGTTATCCTATTATCACGCAACATTAAGTTATTTATGTTAGTAAGGTTATCTAACGCTGTAATATCGCTAATTCTGTTACCTTGCAAACTAAGTGTAGCCAAACCATGCAGTACAGAAAGTGGCTTAATATCAGTAATATAGGTAGGTGCTTGGTAGTCTAGTAAAAGATTTGTTATACGCTTAAATAGTGGAAAAAATTCTAAATTTGTTACGCTATTACCAATTAAATTAAGCGATGTTAAATTATCAAGATATACAAGCCACCCTATTTCGCTAATGTTAGAATTTGGAATGCTAACCGTACGCAACTTTTTTAGATTACGTATTGGTGACAAATCAGATATTTCAGAACCAGCAGTCGGCATAAATATTATTTCTAAATTTGGGAATTGTTGCAAACCATCAAGGCTGTTTATTATAGGGTCGTTACACTCTAGCTTTGTTAATGATGCTGCATCTTCACATGATATACTTCCACGTATATCTGGGTAGTGTTTGTAGACGCAATTAGATAACCCAGAATAATTTGGAAACTTGACTAGATCATAACTATTTTCACAGCTAAAGTTATCCCTAGCGGTAGAAAACAACGCATATAAACGTAATAATGTTTGGTTATCTGTGCAGTTATCGCTAGTGTTATCAGTACAGTTATCTGTTATATTATCAATAATTTGAGCTTCAACGCTATTATATGGCATAAATATCGCTAATGATATTAACAATAATAACGTAAAAGTATTGATAAATATTATAAATGCCTTCATAATATAGATATCGGCAAAAAATGCCATTTCCTTAAGTAAAATTTTGGCATAGAAAATGCTTGTAAGTTTATAGATAATATATTAGCGAGGACAAAATGTTTAAAATATTTATAGTTTTTATGTTGCTAGTTTTTACCGGTTGCGGTGCAAAAGTTACGCAGCCAAATACTACACTTTACAGCTTTATGGAGCAAAACTATCCTTGTTTCAAAGTTGATTTTCCTGAACAAATTGTTTACGACTCGTACTTCAAATCTGAATCTGATGAACGCATACTTTTAACATACGATGTACGTATGCCTGGCTATGACGTTATTATTTCTAAACTATATTCAAAGCTAAACAGGCTAAATTATCAAGCGCTTACATCAGTTTATGAACAAAGCTCTATTATATATAATATCGAAGATGAAGACTTTTTAGCAGATAAACTAGGTTTAGTTGTAATTAGTAGCGATGACGATTCACTAATACTTAAAGGCATAGTTATCAACTATTTACAAGAAAATATTGCAGTACGTATAGAAATTGTAAGACCGATTAAAATGCAAGGCGTATTCCGCACCAATAATATTGAACAATGGAAAAATTCTACAACTGGCGAAAAAACTATTGATAATATGGTAAATATACTAAAGTATATTTATGACAATATAGATACGCAAGAATGTTCAATAAACAGCAACTTAAATATCAACCTTGTTGAATAAGAGTAAATAGTAGTTTATATATGAGCTGTCGTTTTTGACATAATCCATATTATTATTCTTTACATCTTTAATTATATGTGGTATTTATCTTTTGTAATATTTCATATAATTGACAAAAAAAAATATGACAATGTTATGAATATTAATTTTTTTAACTAATTATTAACTGAGTGCCATATTAGTTATATTGCTATTTTTCTCAGTTTAGCAATATGTTATTTATTAAAAATTCACTATTTTTTGCTAGATATTGGCTGTTTTTATTATTTTTAGACAAAAAATGTAAAAATTAGTTGCTTTTGTTTTAATAATAGGCTACTATCAATATGGATGATACACATTCTATAATATCTTTTTTGCGAATGTTAGTATTTTGCGACCTTGAAGCACTATCTATTTAGGTTGCTGTTTTGGTGGATTGAGTACCTTGAGTGGTGCGTATTAAAAAGTGAGGTGTGTGCGATGAGTAACACTGGTGTAGTAAAATGGTTCAACAATTCTAAAGGATATGGTTTTCTTACAGATGAGAAAGGTACAGATATATTTGTACACTTTTCTGCAATTATGATGGACGGCTATAAAACTTTAAAACAAGCTGACGAAGTTAGCTTTGAAGTTACTGACAGTGACA
>CAYJIW010000042.1:0-14771 GCA_964370335.1 uncultured Deferribacteraceae bacterium | reverse complement strand
GGATTAAAGTCTATTACACTTGAAAAACAACTTCAAAAGAAACCAGAAGAAGTTTTACGTCTTGCGGTGGAGCGTATGCTTCCAAAAACTCGCATGGGTCGTAAAATGATTAAAAAATTAAAAATCTATGCAGGTCCAGTGCATCCACACGCAGCTCAACAGCCTGTTAAAGTAGAATTATAGGAGGTAGCCAAATATGACGGCTAAAGCTAGTTATTTCTATGGTACAGGCAGAAGGAAAACTGCTGTATCAAGAGTATTCTTGAAAAAAGGTAAAGGTAACATTAGCGTTAATGGCAAAACATTAGAAGATTATTTTGACCTTCGTACTGCTCGCCAGATCGTTATGCAACCACTTGCTACACTTGAACAAATTGGCAAGTTTGATTTATACATCACTGTTAAAGGTGGCGGTAAATCTGGACAAGCTGGTGCTGTTCGCCACGGTTTAGCTAGAGCGTTAGAAAAATTTGATCCTGAGTTCCGCCCAGCAATGAAAAAAGCTGGCTACATGACTCGTGACTCTCGTATGGTTGAACGTAAGAAATACGGTAAGCCTAAGGCTAGAAAGACGGAACAATTTTCTAAACGTTAATTTTTTGTCAATCTTTCACCTTGATACTGCGTTGTTCCTCGCTCCACGTCAGTCATGTACGCTTAGCTTTGTGTACACTCCTTTGTGTTGCTGTGGTACGCCTTGTCTGAAGGTGAAATCTCTGACAAAATTGTGTTGTTTGCCAGACTACTCAAACATGTACCTTCGTTTTGTGTACACTTATTTCGTAGTCTGACAAGTCGCCTAGTATTAGCACTATTTATGACGTAAAAACGTTAATAAATGCATTTTATGCAACAACGATAAATGCCCTCAAATATTTGAGGGCATTTCTATTTTCTAAAAGTATTAATAATTTATTAAAGTGGGAAAAGTGTTGCTAATAGCTCGTTTAGCTGATCAATAACTATTGGCTTAATTAAGTAGTGGTTCATGCCTGCTTGCAATGCAACATTAATATCTTGCTGAAAAGCATCTGCAGATACGCCAATGATTGGTATATGTTTAGCATCGATTTTATCAAGCGTTCTGATGATTTTTGTTGCTTCTAAGCCATCCATAACAGGCATACGAATATCCATAAAAATAGCATCAAAAGTGTTTGGCTCTGAATTATTGAAAATATCAACTGCTTCTTTACCGTTGTGTGCTAAAGTAACTTTTATCTTTTTGCTAGATAGTAATGCGTTTGAAACTTCTAAATTGATAATGTTATCATCGACAGATAAAATATGCCTACCTTCAAAAGATGCATTTGCAAGAGTGTGCTTGCTAATGGTTGGCTTTGTATTGTTTGCAATATTTTTCTTGTATATAGCAGAACGTAATGAGTTTATTGAAAGAGGTTTTGCAATCAACTTGTTGATACCAAACTGTTTTGCTTCCTTTTCTGCAATAGAAACATCATACGCCGTCATAACAATAAATGAAGATACATCTAAGTGAGATTTCTTTTGTAGTTCTTCAAGATTAGATTGAAGTGTAGTGTTTGGTATCTTCCAATCTAATAATATAAGATTTATTGCTTGTTCTCTCAATATATCAGTTGCTGTTTTTATATCAGTTGCATAAAAAGTTTTTATTTTGCTATTAATATTTTTTAGCAGTAACGAAGCGTGTTCGCAAGTAACAGCATCATCGTCTACAATTAAAACAAATAGCTCAGTATCTTTCATTATTTTTTGTTGCTCGTTAGATTCTGCAAATTTTAGTGGTACAGTAATTGAGAAGTGAGAACCTTTATTTATCTCACTTTTAACGCTGATTTTACCACCCATAAGGTTAGTTAAGTTATTTACAATAGCAAGTCCTAAACCACTACCAACTTGATTTCTAGCGTTATCATTATCTTCTTGTTCAAACGGCTCATACATTTTTTGCATAAATTCTTTTGACATGCCAGAGCCATTATCAATTATCTCAAATAATATAGAAATAAATTCTGTAGTTTTAATGTTAGTAGAAACTTTAAGTAGGACATCTCCGCCTTTTTGCGTAAACTTTACAGCATTAGATAATAAATTCATCAATACTTGGTTTAAACGAAGCGAGTCACCAATATATTCAACATATAAGTCGTCATCAACATCAATACTAAAATTAATTTTTTTATTATTGGCAAGTGGCGAAACTAATGTATCAATACTGGAAATAAAGTCCTTAAAATCAAAATTATTGTTACTAACAGTCATCATGCCACTTTCAATTTTTGACATGTCTAGAATATCGTTAATAAGTGATAGTAAAAACTGTGATGAGGTATTAATCTTTTGTAAGCAGTCAGCAACTTTATCAACATTACCAAGTGAATTGAGTGCAACAGAAGTCATGCCGATAATACCATTCATAGGTGTTCTAATATCATGCGACATACGAGATATAAAATCAGTTTTTGCTCTGTTAGCTACTTCAGTTTCTTCAAGTGCTTGTTGTAGCATACTATTTTTTTCTTGTTCTTCTTTGTGTGCAGATGTAATATCTGTAACGGTAAATAGTATAAGATCACTTTCATAGCTAGGTTTAGAAAATTGAAGTTTCTTCTTTAAAATACCTTCAGGAGAATTTACAGATAAGTAAAAAATATACGTTTCATTCTGTTTAAGGTTATTATTAATGTTATCAGCTGTAAGTTGCTCTCTAGCATACTGTTTATCTTCATCAATACATAAATCAACTATCTCTTTAACTCTATCGCTAGTAGATAAATAGACAGGATTATCAATATTTTCATCGTATAAGAAATATGTGCTATTATGCAAGTTTAATAGTGCGATATGTTCTATATTTGTGTAGACAAATTTGTCTATAAGAGATTTTGTAATTTTACTAAAGCTAATATTTCTTATGGTTGCAAGTAGTCGCTTTTCGTTATCGAAACTTAATATTTCTTTTGTAGCTGCTTGTATTGTAATCTCGCGCCACTCGTAAGTATTGCTACCAACCCTCATGCGAACTTCGGCAGAATGTGTGCTTTTTGTTTGGTATATATGTTCTAGCGCCTCATCTGAAATTACTGGTAAGAGGAACTCAGTATCATCAGGGTGAATTAACGGGAATAATATATCATACTCAAATGTATCTAGTGTGAAAGTTTTACCTTCGTACTCTTTGTAATAGTCTTCTTTAATAACGTGTATAGTATTTGCTGTAAGGTTTAACTCAGAAATGTTGACAAAAGTTCTACCAAGTGACTGTAACACTCTAGCGTAGTTATTTTTGAGTGCTTCTTCATGACGCTTACGTTCATCAATATCTAATATGCTAAATAAAATATGCACATCGCCGTTATCATCAATATACCTAGTAGAAGTTGCTTGCACCCATGAATAGCCACCATCAATCAACAGTCTTCTAAAATCAAGGCTAGGGCTACGTACGCCTCTTTCAAATTTTTCCATCAACGCAGCAATATTGACATATTCTGAAAAAGCATTTCTGTCATCAGGATATACAAGATTATCTTGTATATATGGGATAGCAACGGAAATAAGGCCGGAAAGTTCAACCATGATATATTTATTGTCAGTAAAAAAAACGACATCATACATACCAGTAGATAAATTGAGGTCGTAAAGTTCTTCATAGATGTTTACAAGCTGTAATTCGCTATTCTTAATTAAGTCCATTTATTCTCCATAACTACGTATAGATATAGTATGCTGAATATAACAATGTTATTATTGTATATATAAGTGTAAAAAATGTCTAGTTCTTTTTATCAACGATTAGACAAGTAAAAATATAAAATGTCCATTATCGTAATGCTATCATAAAGTTATCTATATAATATTTTGTACTTGTTCTCTAATTCTATCAGCGAGAGCTTTCGACTCAACCACAGTTGAAATTATTTCAACTCGTGTACTTTTAGATGCAATTGTGTTAAGTTCTCTATGAATTTCTTGGCATAAAAAATCAAGCTTTTTGCCCACTGCATCTTCATTAGATATAATGTTACTAAACTGTTCTATGTGACAGTATAGTCTAGTTATTTCTTCAGAAATATCTGCTTTTTCGCCATAAACAGTAGCTTCTTGAACAATGCGTTCTTCATTAATATCTACTACATTAAGTTCGCTTAGTCTTTTGTTAAATTTATCAAACCAATACTTAAAAACATCGGTTTTTGCATTTACGATATTGTCAATATTTTGCTTTAATTCTGAAAGTTTAGATGAGATGTCATTTATCATAGCGATACCTTCATTTACGCGCATTTCATCTATTTTCTTAATACAATCTGATACAGTTTCACGTACGCATGTATGCAGTTCTTCTTCGATATCATCGTTACTTTTGTATTCAATCAAATCTGGCACACGTAAAAAATGTTCCAATCTAATATTATCGTTGATTTCTGTTTTTTCTACAATTTCTTCTAATATGCTTTTATAGTTTGATAATAGCTCTGTATTAAGTGTTGGTGTACGTCCACTAACTTTCATTACAAGCTCTATCCTAACATCTAGTTTGCCACGTACAAGGTGTTCTTGCAGTAAATTTCTAAGCGGTATCTCTAGTGCTGATAATGACTTAGGCGTTCTGAAAGATGGATCAAAATATTTGCTGTTTACGCTCTTTAGCTCAACGATAACGTCAAATTTTTCATACGAGTTTGTAACTTTTCCGTAGCCAGTCATACTTTTAATCATATAATATTCCTAATTTATTATTATTGAAAAATTTATTTAGTTTAAGTATAATTGATATAACAAGTTTTATCAAGTAAAACAAATTTATTTAAGGAGCATAAAATTATGTGGGCATCAGTTGGATCTATTGCAATTTTAGTTGTATTTTTATTATTTGTGCTTGTATCATCGGTTAAGGTGTTGCAAGAGTTTGAAAGGGCAGTCGTATTTAGGCTTGGACGCTTTGCTGGCGTTCGTGGTCCCGGTTTAATTATTTTAATCCCTTTTCTTGAAACAATGGCACGTGTTAACATGCGTACTATCGTTATGGATGTACCGCCGCAAGATATTATCACGCGTGATAACGTATCTGTAAAAGTAAATGCGGTTGTATATTTTAGAATATTATCACCAGATAAAGCGATATTAACTGTTGAAGATGTTTACTATGCAACTAGCCAAATATCACAAACTACATTACGTAGTATTATCGGCCAGTTTGAGCTTGATGATTTATTATCTAACAGGGATAAAATCAATAAAGAAATGCAAACTATTATTGATACACAAACTGATCCTTGGGGTGTAAAAATTTCTGCTGTAGAAATTAAGCATATCGACTTACCAGCAGAAATGCAAAAAGCTATGAGCCGTCAAGCAGAGGCAGAAAGGGAGCGTCGTGCAAAAGTTATCCATGCTGAAGGTGAATACGAAGCAGCTACTAAATTGTCAGAAGCATCTGATATTATGGCTAAAAACCCTATTACACTACAATTAAGGTATTTGCAGACGTTGACAGATGTATCTTCTAAGCAAAACTCTAATATGATTATTCCGCTACCTTTAGATTTGATTAATACAATCACTAAAAATATTAAATAAAGGTTGATTGATGAGTAATATTCTACTTGGTGTTACAGGTGGGATAGCGGCATATAAATCTGCATCGCTAGTTAGGCTTTTTGTAAAAGCTGGTCATAATGTAAAAGTTATGATGACTAGCGAAGCAGAGCGTTTTATTGGCTCGCTTACGCTTGAGGCACTATCAAACAACAAAGTTATGACAAATAGCGAAGCACCATCTGCCATTGGGCATATAGATTATGCTTCGTGGGCAGATATTTGCGTGGTAGCACCAGCTACAGCAAATATTATCGGTAAAATGGCATCTGGTATTGCTGATGAGGCAGTATCTACAACGCTTTTAGCTGTTAGTTGCCCTATAGTTATTGCACCAGCAATGAATACAAATATGTATGAAAACAATGCTGTTCAATCAAACTTATTAAAGTTAAAATCATGGGGTATAAACGTTGTAGAGCCAAATGATGGCGAACTTGCGTGTGGCATTACTGGCAAAGGGCGTATGTCAGAACCTGAAGAAATTGAATCTTTTGTTTATAATATTTTATCAAGCGAATACGTTAAAGAGGCAGATGTTATAAGCGATGTTTTATCAGGCGTAAAAATACTTATTAGTGCTGGTGGAACTCGTGAATACATTGACCCTGTACGCTATATCACAAACAAATCTAGCGGAAAGATGGGCTATGCACTTGCTAGGCAAGCCAAAAATATGGGTGCAGATGTTACACTTGTTAGTGGTGTTACAAATATTAATAAACCAGATTGCAATGTGATTGATGTTGAAACGACAGAAGAAATGTTTGATGCTGTTACTAGCAAAGCAAAAGATTACGATATTATTATCATGGCAGCCGCTGTAGCAGATTACACGCCTGAGCAAAAAAGCGATATAAAAATTAAGAAAAGTGATGAAAATATATCAATATCACTAACTAAGACGAAAGATATTTTAAAACACTTGGGTAGCACAAAACGTGACAACCAAATATTAGTCGGCTTTGCTGCTGAAACTAATAATGTTGAAGAAAACGCTAAAAAGAAATTATCTAACAAAAATGCAGATATAATTGTTGCTAACGATGTATCACGTAGCGATATTGGTTTTAATAGTGATGATAATATGGTAACGCTATACTTTAGGGATGGTAGTGAAACTAATACGAGTAAGCATACGAAGGATTGTATAGCGCAGATAATACTTACTGAAAGTGCCATCCTATTACAGAAAAATTAATGCGTAATCGTCATGATAACTTTGTTGTTCCTCGAATTTAATCGTCGAGTACCTATTTGTACACTCCTCATAAATTCTGTGGTACGCCTCGTTCTCAAGTCGATTACATCATTAATTAAGCAATTAAGCATTGCCTAGTATATGTCTTTTAAAAAAATACGGTTCTATTAAAATATAATAAAGAATAACGTCATATCGTAGCATAGTATGTTTTAATGCATTGAAAAAACAACACTTGGTGTTGTAAATTTAATTATTATCACTTGAAAAAACGTTAAAAATAGTGCAATATATCAAGATTGTATTTTTATTTTGGAGGATTTAATGGCAGGACATAGTAAATGGGCGAATATTAAGCATAGAAAAGGCGCTCAAGATGCTAAAAGAGGTAAAATATTTACAAAAGTTGCACGTGAGATTATTGTTGCAGCAAAACTCGGTGGTGGTGACCCGTCTGGCAACTCTAGGCTTAGGTTAGCACTCGATAAAGCTAGGGCAGCAAACATGCCAAAAGATAACGTTGATAGAGCTATTAAAAAAGGTACTGGCGAAGGCAACGACAATATATTTGAAGAAATCATGTATGAAGCATACGCACCGGGTGGCGTAGGCATACTTATAAAAGCACTTACGGATAATAGAAACAGAACTATTACTGATGTACGTACAGCTGTATCAAAGCGTGGTGGAAGCATGGCAGAAGCTGGCGCAGTATCATGGCAGTTTGATAATAAAGGTATCATCGAGCTTGCAACATCTGCTTGTAGTGAAGATGAAATTATGGATATTGCACTTGAAGCAGGTGCAGAAGACGTTGTTACGGATGGCGATGTTTATATCATCACTACTGAACCATCTGACTTTATGGCAGTGAAAGACGCTATCAACGAAAAAGGCTATGAAACTAGCTATGCAGAGGTTGCTATGAAGCCACGCATGACTGTTGATGTTGATAACGATAACGCTAAAAAGATTATTGCATTAGTTGATGCTATTGAAGATTTAGATGACGTTCAAGAAGTTTTTGGCAACTACAAAATGGACGATTCTGTTTTTGATGAACTAGATTAATGATCTTTTTAGGTATCGATCCGGGCTTAAATAAAACTGGTATCGGCGTCGTTAGGGCAGAAAAAAATAAAATCGAATACGTCGGGCATATGCTTATAAAAACTAACCCGAAAGATAGTCTATCTGTTAGGATTGGTACATTAATATCTGGTGTTGCAAAAGCAGTAAACGAGTTTAAACCTGATGTTGCAGCAGTCGAAGACGTATTCCATTCTGTAAACGTGAAAAGTGCATTGTTATTAGGGCAAGCACGTGGCGCAATCATAGCAGCATTAATAGCACACGATGTACCAGTCAGGGAATATTCCGCACTACAAATTAAAAAAGCTGTTACAGGCTATGGTAGGGCAGAAAAAGAGCAAGTCAAAAAACTTGTGGAGATACACTTAAACATTATCGTTAAAGGTGGCGTTCCACTCGATGTTACAGACGCACTTGCTTGTGCTATATGTGTTGCAAATTCCGAAGTAAAGGGGATAGCATATTGATATATAAACTTACTGGCAAAATTATTGAGAAACAACCAACACATATCGTCATAGAAGTTGCAGGTGTTGCATATATTGTAAGTATATCGCTTAGTACATATTCTAGTACTAAACCAGAGGGTAGCGATGATAGTATTTTTACACATATGGTTGTTCGTGAAGATGATATTAGCTTATATGGTTTTAGTACGCTTGACGAAAAGAAATTATTTTTGCTACTAATCACAGTAAACAGTATCGGTGCAAAGCTAGCCATAAAAATACTTGGCGGTATTGGGCAAAAAGAGCTTAAGCACGCTATTGCATCATCTGATTATGCTTTACTCTCATCTATACCGGGCGTTGGCAAAAAAACTGCTGAACGTATCGTTGTAGATTTAAAAGACAAAGTAGATAGCGTTGTTCTTGGTATAAACACTAGCGGTGGCGATGCAATGCAAGATGTTATTAGTGCGTTAGTAAACCTTGGATTTAAACAACAAGATTGTATAAAAGCACTCGATGGTGTTGGTATAGATACAAATTTTGATGATGCTATTAAACAAGCATTGAAAAAACTAACAGGTAGGAAATAAGATGTTCGATGATGATGATGATATAATACATGCCGATATCACATCAGATGATTTTGGCAATGCTGCACTACGTCCTACTTCTTTTGATGAATACACAGGGCAAGCAAAACTCATTAGCAACCTAAAAATATATATAAAAGCAGCAAAAGAGCGTGGCGAAAGCCTTGACCATTGCCTATTTTACGGGCCTCCGGGCTTGGGTAAAACTACTCTTGCATATATCATTGCTAAAGAATTAAACGTTAGCATAAAAACTACAAGTGGACCAACTATCGAAAAATCTGGCGATTTAGCGGCGTTGCTTACAAATTTATCGCCTAACGAAGTATTATTTATTGATGAAATACACAGGCTACACTCAAGTGTAGAAGAAATATTATATCCAGCAATGGAGGACTTCAAGCTTGATTTAATAATTGGGCAAGGGCCAGTTGCTCGTAGTATGCGTATGGATTTACCTCGCTTTACATTAGTTGGTGCAACTACTAGGGCTGGGCTTTTAACATCACCACTACGTGATAGGTTTGGCATGTTGGAACGTCTTGAATTTTATACTGATATAGAACTTGCAAGCATTATTAAACGTGGCGCAACGCTACTATCAACAAGGTTAGAAGATGAAGCAGCTATCGAGCTTGCACGCTGTAGCCGTGGTACACCTCGTATTGCTCATAGGATTTTACGTCGTATGCGTGATTTTGCACAAGTTAGCAACAATAATATTATAACGCTTGATGTTGCAAAATATGGTTTAGAGCGTTTAGAAATTGATAAAGCTGGGCTTGATGCGGGCGATAGAAGGTTATTAAGCGTAATAATTGATAGATATAGCGGTGGTCCTGTCGGACTAGAAACTCTATCGGCTGCCACCAGTGAAGAAAAAGATACAATAGAAGATGTTATTGAACCATACCTTATATATAAAGGATATATACAAAAAACACCACGTGGTAGGGTGGCAACTATGATGGCGTACGAACATTTAGGAAAAACATATAACCACAAGAATGATAGCATAGAAACATTTCTTGACAAATAATATATTAGGATATCAAGTTGACAAAAAGAAAAACAACGTATATATGTAGTAGCTGTGGTAGCGTATCTGCAAAATGGTTAGGGAAATGCCCTGATTGTAACGAGTGGAACACATATACAGAAGAAGTTGTTCAAAAAACAAGTGGCAAATCAAAAGCTGCATCTAGGTTTGAGCCTACAAATACGATTGTTCAACTTTCAGATGTTGAAGGGTTAGAGACGACACGTTTTTCAACTGGTATTGGTGAACTTGATAACGTACTTGGTGGCGGGGTTGTCAAAGGGTCTGTTATTTTAGTTGGTGGCGAGCCGGGTATCGGTAAATCTACTGTTATGTTGCAAGTTGCAGGTATTTTAACAAGTAGAAAGCAAAAAGTATTATATGTATCAGGCGAGGAGTCGCCGGGTCAAATTAAGCTTAGGGCAGATAGGTTAGAGCTTGATACGAAAGGGCTTACATTGCTAGCATCTACATCGCTAGATGACGTTATTTATTCTGCTAATAATAACGAGTTTGGCTATATTGTTATCGACTCAATACAAACAGTTGTATCTGATGAAATAGATTCAAGCAGTGGTACAGTTTCGCAAGTTAGGCATGTCACGTATAGACTTGTAGAACTTGCAAAAAGTAGGGGTATCGCAATATTTATCGTTGGGCAAGTGACGAAAGATGGTGCTATCGCTGGACCTAAAGTGCTTGAACATTTAGTTGATACAGTTTTATATTTTGAAGGTGATTATTCTCGTGGCGTAAGGATATTGCGCTCAGTAAAAAATAGATTTGGCTCTACGGATGAGATTGGAATATTTGAAATGTCATCAAAAGGGCTTATAGAAGCAGGTAATAAAGCATTTATTGATATTGAAGCACCTGTCGCAGCTGGAAAAGTGTTAACGCCAGTTCTGGAGGGGGCAAGGCCTTTTCTTGTAGAGATACAAGCATTAGTTACGCCAACATTTTTTCAATTCCCTAAACGTAATGCTACTGGGTTTGATAATAATAGGCTAACAATGCTTATAGCTATATTAGAAAAAAAAGGGGGCTTGAATTTATCCGGCGCTGATGTATATTTAAACGTAGCAGGTGGGTTAAAGGTGTTTGAGCCAGCAGCAGATTTAGCTGTGTGTGCAGCGTTAGTATCTTCGTTTAGAGATATTGCCGTACCTTACGATGTTGCATTTGCTGGCGAGATTGGACTAACAGGCGAAGTGCGTGCAATACCTGCCATACAATCACGTGCGATAGAAGCATCAAGGTTTGGTGTTAAAACATTTTATGCGCCATGTAAAAACGAAAAAACTGATGTACTTAAATTAGTTAATATAAATAGTATAGAGTCACTTGTAACCACATTAGTAAAGTGACGAGGATTGGTTATGAAACTACTAGAAGGAAAAAAAGCATTAATTTTTGGCGTTGCAAACGATAAAAGTATTGCATACGGCATAGCAAAAAAGTTTAAAGAACAAGGTGCTGAGGTTGGCATATCATACGCTATACCGCAACTTGAAAAACGTGTTAAACCAATAGCTGATGAGCTAAACGCAATATTTCTTGAAGAATGTGATTTGTCTAGTGATGATAATATCAAAGCATTAGCTCAAAAATGGGAAGCAGAACACGGAAAAGTTGATATATTAGTACACGCAGTTGCGTTTGCATCTAGGGAAGCACTTAGCGAAAGATATATCGAAACAACTCGTGATGATTTTAAATCGTCACTTGATATTAGCGTTTATACACTTGTAGCTGTCACTAAAGCGTTTGAACATCTACTTAGTGAAGAAGCTTCTATTATGACGTTGTCTTATTACGGTGCAGAAAAAGTTGTTCCTCATTATAATGTTATGGGGGTTGCAAAAGCAGCGCTAGAGGCAACTGTTAGATATTTATCAGTAGATTTAGGCGAAAATGGTCATAGAATAAATGCAATATCAGCTGGACCAATAAAAACATTGTCGGCAGCTGGTATAGCAGGGTTTAGGCAAATGCTACCACTACACGCAGAACGTGCGCCACTTGGCAGAAATATTGATATTGATGAGTGTGGCGATTTAGCAGTATTTTTAGCAAGCAAAATGTCGAAAAGTATTACTGGCGAAGTAATTTATATCGACGCTGGCTACCACGCAACAGGGTTTTAATTTAATAATTTTGAGGTATTTATGAACACATGGGTTAATGCAATAAAGCAAGCCTTTAACGAAACAGGAGACGTAGTAAAAAACAAGTCTTCAATTGAAGTATCAATATCAGGAGTGGATAATTTTACAACTTACGAAAAAGTATCTATACACTCGTGGAGCGATGATGGCGCTAACTTTGTTGCAGGCATTGGCTCTCTCCCAACAAAAGGTGAAAGTAATATAGCCGAAGCACTTGAAGAATTGCTTGAAAACTTTTTAGGCGCAGAAGGGCAAGATGTCGAGTTCCTTGCAGCACGTAATTTAATAACAGATGATATGCTTGCGCTAGAAATTTGCGGAGCATTATTAGTAGATGATGTACCAACATTATTCTACACAATATACATGACAGATGGTAAAGAAGCTTTTGGCATTGTTGGGCTATCAGATGGTACACCAGAACATGTTTTTGATGAATTTTCTAGCCTTGCACGTACTTTCAACCGTGATGATTCTGTTACTACAATTCATCAGTATAAGTCTGATGGTGAAGTTTATAGCTCGCTTAGAAATATTGCAAAACATATTATAAAAGCTGGCGATGAAGCTAATGTTCGTAATGCAACTTTTGAAGTGAAGGATGGTTTGTTTACTGGTTCTATATCAGTATTGACGACTACGCAATCTGGCACAATTGAAGAAGATGTTGCCGAACTTGAATTTAATACTGATTTGGCAATGGCTATCGAAGAATTTTTGACACATTCAGATATGCGTTACGATATTGAAGCATTTACTATTACATGTTTTTATGATGGGCGCTACAGTGCAACATTTTATCCATTGTTTAATGAAGAAGAACACGAACACGAACACCACCATGGCGATGACCACGAATGTTGCGGCGGGCATGGACACCACCAAGATGATGACCATGAATGTTGTGGCGGACATGGCGACGGTGATGGCTGTGGTTGTGGTAGTAAAAATGACGACCATAGCAATAAAGTTTATAACATTATGCCGCATGACGAAGATGAATTTGCACCAGCAAATGACGAGCTAGCTGATGAAAGTGACATGCTTGAGTATTTGCCAGAGTTTGCTGCTATGGTTGCAAAATCAATAGATACAGAATACCAGCACTACATGGCAATAGTGAGAGTAGTAGACGATAAAGAAAACTATACACTTGATGTTTATACAGCTGATGATGGCAACTATAAACTACAAAATTTAAACGAAAAATCTTATGACGATATAGGCGAACAATTAAATGAACTAGGCGACATTGTTACATCTATTAGTGGCGAATGGGATACATTTTTATTCATTTTTTCAAAGAAAAAAGGTGTACATGAAATATCGGCAGAAGATATTACTTATGAAGTGAAGCTGTTTGATATGTACTATGATACATCGCTAGAAAATACTGATGAAACAATCAAAAACTTATCAACGTACTTTTACGAAGATATAAATAATAGTAATAAACAGTACACAACAGTTACGATAGAACTTGCTATTGATAGCAATGGTGTATTTTTAGTGTGTAGCCCAACGGCATACACTACTGACTCTGTAGAGCAACTAGAAATTGATAGCAAAACAGAAAGCGACATTATAGAAGTCGCTCAAAATTCTGTCTTTACAGGTGTAGACTTTAATTGCGCAACTATTACTGTATTCCCAGATGCAAAAGTTGGCGTAACACTTGATATTAAAGAAGAAAATATCGTGATAACGCCGGAAATTTATGAAGAAGTGCTTGAGGAAACAGGTTTGTTGCAATATAAAAGTCAAATAGATAGCTTTATCTATAATAGTGTTGCTATTGAGCCATACGAAATAATTAGCGATTATTCGCTGGGCGTAGTTTCAAAAGTTGGCGGTAATCCTGATATTGCAAGTGCTAGCGATTGGGCAACTACTAGCAATGGCGCAAAAATGTCATTCTTAGCACAAATCAACCTTAGCGAAGTAAAGCCATATGATACTAAAAACTTTTTAGCTGATAAAGGCTTATTGTCATTTTTCTATGATGAAAATAGTGGCGAATGTAAAGTTTTATACTATAAAGATACTGATAAACTAGAGCGTATATCGGCTGATGATATTGAAGATGCAGTTGAATATTTTCCTTGTAGCATGAGGTTTCAAACAGCATACAGTTTGCCAGATTTTGCAGAGGATGATAGATTTGCATTTTTAGGCGATAACGAGGAAGAAATTGAAGCGTATCTCGATATATCAACATTTGTTCCATCATTAAAAATGTTTGGTTACCCAGATTATATTAGTGAAGATATAGAAGATGCTAAAAACTTATACTTGTTGCTACAAGTTCCATCGCTTGATGAATGTGGTATGGAATGGGGCGATTCAGGTGCATTATATTTTATGATAGAAAAAGAAGATTTAGATAAATGCGATTTTTCTAAGGTTAAGTGTTATAAACAATCGTATGATGTGAAGTAAGATTGATCTCATAATAAAATATTAAAAAATATTATAAAATGATTGACAAACAGAGTGCAAATGAATATGATTGTTGTTCAAAAGTAGTTAGATACGGAGGAATACATGGCGCAGCTAACACTCGCAAAAGCTACAAAAATTAAAAAAGCACGTAAACAAGGCTTTCGTGCAAGAATGGCGACTAGCTCTGGTAGAGCTATAATC
>CAYJIW010000041.1:0-15102 GCA_964370335.1 uncultured Deferribacteraceae bacterium | reverse complement strand
GAGTGCCGAAATCATTAATAACAAGTCAACTAACTTTACAATAGCAGTTGCTAGGTTCAATTATATTGAAGAATTAGTGCTTGATCATGCACAATTTTCGCCTAAATTAGCTAACCTACAAATTAAAATATTTGATAAGACCCTTGAAATTGTTAAGCAGATTGACGAACTACAAGAAATCAAAATAAATTTTATTAGAAATTATTTTATAGATAGTTGTAATAAGGAATTGGCAAGAATAAAACCTACAACATCAGACGAGATGAGAAAATATACATATATTAAGGCTCAAGATATTGTTGATAAAGGGATTAGACGATTTCTAAACGACGACCACCAATTGCAAGAGTTGTATAAAAAACTACAATCTGATATTGAACAAATCTAGTTCATATCTTATCTATTACTCTGCAACACAAAATTTATTTGTTTTTTGCTTAAATAGTCATATATTGTATATTATATGCACTATATTTGTTATTAATTAGGTTACATCGCATTTTAGGAAGTGGCACCAATGCTAAAAAAATATTTTGATAAACTTATTTCCCCTATTAATAGATTATATAAACGATTTAATTGGGGTATGCGTACTAAGTTGATAGTGCTTTTCTTAGTTATTAAAGTTGTGCCACTACTGCTAATTGCTGTACTTGCATGGACACAAACGTCAGATATGGGCATTTCCCTTAAATCTCGTATGAGTGAGCTCACATACACTCTTGATACATCTTTAACAAAAACAGGCGATGTTGCGATTGCTGATGCTATTGACGCTATTGAAGACCGTGCAATCAAAGAGATTGAACGTACCACAACTGATTTAGCTAACAGAGTTGCTGCATTTTTATACGAGCGTGATGGCGATATTTTATTTGCTGCCAACCTTGCCCCTAGTCAAAGAATATATAAAGCTTTCATAGAAAATAAAAAGTCTCTTATTGTCGACCCGGGCGAATGGGTACTTGCGCCAGATAATAAATCATGGGTTCAAAAAGATGCGCCTACAGAGCAAGTTATAAACACATCACGAAATAGTGAAAACGACATTAACTTTCACTATATGCCACCACGTCCATACGAATACAAAAATGTTCCTATATATACCGAGATGACATACGTTTCACTCAGCGGAGAAGAGCTGGTTAAGGTTACTGCTGATGATAGGATGGATAAAGCTAGAAAGAACGTATCTATAAAACGTAATACTTTTGCTGGCTCTGAAACATACTTTAACGAACTAAAGAAGCTTAAACCGGGCGAGATTTATGTTTCTGATGTTATTGGCGAGTATGTTGGCTCAAAAATCATTGGTGTGTACACACCAGAAAATGCTGATAAACGTAGCATACCATACCAGCCAGAAAACGAAGCATACGCTGGCAAAGAAAACCCTGTTGGTAAAAAGTTTAAAGGTATTGTTAGGTTTGCAACACCAGTTGTCCAAAATGGAGAAATAGCTGGTTACGTTACACTTGCATTAAATCACGACCATATAATAGAGCTTATGGAACACATTATGCCAACTGATGAGCGTTATACAGAAATATATGATGCATCAGCAGGTAATTATGCTTTTATTTGGGATTATGAAGGTAGAAGTATTGTTCACCCACGACACCACTCGATAGTAGGCTACGATAAAGATACTGGCGAACAGCATGTTCCTTGGCTAGAGAAAAGCATTTATGACGCATGGCTAGCTAGCGGAAAATCATATTCCGATTTTATCGTTGATGTTCCAACATTCGATAACCAATCGACTTCAAAGAAAGGCTCGCCAGAGCAAATTAAGGCTGGCGATGTTGGGCTTGATTGTAGATACCTTAACCATGCACCACAATGTACAGGTTGGTTTGATTTAGCTGGCGATGGCGGTTCTGGTTCGTTCGTAATATTATGGAGCGGATTGACAAAACTAACAACAGCAGCAGCTATCCCTTATTATACAGGTAAGTATGGCAATAAAGGCGTTGGGTTTGGATTTGTGGCAGTTGGAGCAGGCGTTGATGATTTTTATGCGCCAGCACTTGAAACACAAGCTGAACTTGACGAAATTATAAAAGAAGCTGATAAAATTCTTACAGATATTGATGAAGACGCACAAGCATTCATTAATAGGGCTGTTGCTAGTATTGCTTCAACATTGACTATATCAACATTGATTATGATATTTGCTGTTGTATGGATAGCGATATTAATGGCATCTGCTTTCACAAAGAGTATTACAAATTTAACAAATGGTTTTTCATTATTCACAGTGGTAAGCGTCAATTTAGATTTGACAATATCAACAATGATGAAATAAGTATGTTGAAAAAATCGTTTAACGAAATGGCAGATGGTATTGTTGATAGTGTAAGCTCCCCAGTTGTCATTGTTGATAATAACTATAACATTTTATACATGAATAGTTTAGCAGAAGATTATTACAACATAAAGTTTGATAAAGTAGCAGGTTTAGCATGTTATAGCATTGTTGCATATGATGTGTATTATGATGAAGAAAAAGGTACTTACTCACAAGTTTCTGCAATATTGCTAAACGATATAGATGATAATAGTAACGGGTATATTATAACAACTACAGATGTTACTGATATTATAATGAAAGACAAAAAGTTTGACGAGCAAGCTAAGTTACTCAACACGATATTTTATGCCAGCCCAGATATGATATGGTTGAAAGATGCTGTTAACTTTAACTATCAGCTAGTTAATAATAAGTTTGCAAGTATATTAGATAGACCGCTAGATGAGTTTGTTAACTTAACGTCAATAGATTCGTTTTCTAATGAGCTACACAAAAGGATTGAACAATCAGATGATTACGTTAGGAAAACATTATCACCACACACTACAGAGCTTGATATAACTTATGCAGATGGACATACAGAAATTACAGAAACTATTAGAACGCCTATCCTAGATGAGAATGGCAAATTAATTAGCATATTAGGTATCGGGCGTGACGTTACAGCACGTGTTACTACAGAAAGAGAACTTATAGAAACACAAAAAGAGCTTAACGAAACATTAATAAAAGCACATAGCGCAAACGCTGCAAAGAGCGACTTTCTAGCACGCATGAGCCACGAGATACGCACACCAATGAATGCGATTATTGGGCTTGAAAATATTATCCAATCAACTATGGAAGATCCAAACCATGATGATGAAAGTATTATGACGTATATTGAACACATTGAAAAATCATCTAAACATCTGTTAGGTTTATTGAATGATGTACTTGATTTTTCTAAGATTGAAGCAGGTAAAATTGAGCTTGATATAGTATCGTTCAGTATAGCCGATATAGCTGACGATGTAGATGTTATTATTAGGCCAAAATGTGATGAAAAGTCATTAGAGTTTGCAGTTAATATTGATGAAAACATAACATACAATATACATAGCGATGCGCTACGTCTAAAACAAGTATTAATCAACTTGCTTGGTAACTCGCTAAAATTTACGCCAGAAAAAGGTATGATAGGGCTTGATATTAAAGAAGTTGAAAAGCAAGGTGATAAAGCACTCATCCGTTTTGAAGTATCTGATACTGGTATAGGGATAGATACAAAAACACAAGCAAAACTGTTTGAACCATTTGAGCAAGCAGATTCACAAATCTCTACGCTATATGGTGGTACAGGACTTGGGCTATCAATTAGCCGTAATATAGTTAATCTGCTAGGTGGCGATATTGAGCTTGATAGCGTTATAAATGAATACTCTAAGTTTAGCTTTGAACTATGGGTAAAAATTAGCGAACTATATACAAATAAGATGACTGATGATGCTAGAGTACCTATTAACAACAATGACATATTAAAAGGTAAACATATCTTACTAGCTGATGATGTTGAACTAAACAGAATAGTTATACGTGAAGTATTACGTCCGTATGAATTAATAATTGATGAAGTAGCAGATGGTTCAGAAGCTGTTGAAAAATTTGAAAAGTCTGATATAAACTACTATGACATTATTTTGATGGATGCTACTATGCCAGTAATGAATGGCTATGAAGCAGCAGAAAATATACGAGCGCTTGATAGAACTGACGCAAAAGATATAGTAATTATTGCAGTTACTGCCAACGCATTTAAAGATGATATTGATAGGGTTATGGCTAGCGGCATGAATGCACATATGGCAAAACCAGTAAATGCGCAAAAACTTGTTGAGTTGATTAAAGAATACATCATAAAGCGTGATGTGTAATACGAGATTAATATGAAACTAATATCACTAATTGATAATTATACAACTACAGAACTTAAAGCAATGCACGGACTTTCATTTTATATTGAAACACGCAACCATAAGATATTGTTTGACTTAGGTTATGATGATACATTGCTAAATAATGCAAAGAAAGTAGGTCTAGACTTATCTGAAGTTGATATTGTGATTATATCTCATGGGCATGGCGACCATGGCGGTGCGTTAAAAGATTTTTTAAGTGTAAATAAAAAAGCAAAAATATTTGTACAACAAACAGCATTCGACCCATATTTTGTTAAACTATTGTTTCTAAAAAAATCTATTGGGCTTGATAGTAAGCTAAAATCTCACCCACAAGTTGTGCTAATTAATGGCGACCACATAATTGATGATGAGTTACAACTATTCGTGGTAACGGACGCTAATAAATGCGTATCACCAGCAAATAATGTATTATATGCGAAAGATGGCAAGGATAAATTTGAACACGAACAAAATTTAGTGATAAAAGAAGATAAAACTATGTTGATACTAGGTTGTGGGCATACAGGCGTTGTAAATATACTTGATAAAGCAAAGAAATATAACCCAGATATATGTGTTGGTGGCTATCATCTATATAACCCTATTACTAGGAAGTCTGCTCCAGAGAGCTTGCTTGATGATATTGCGCATGAACTAAATAGTTACCAAAATACTAAATTTTATACTTGTCATTGCACAGGAAAAAAAGCATATGAGTATCTGGCTAGTAAAGTGCCAAACTTATCTTACTTGTCCTCAGGCGAAGAAATAACAACATCTTAACGATAAAATATGGTTAGTATTCTACCCTACTTAAAGCAGTGTGCTTATTAGTAGGGTAAAACACCACCCCCCCCAGCAGTCATATCTATGTGAAGTAAATATTTATGCGTCTTGTTTAGTATCTGCTATTTGTATTTCTCTAAGGTTTACGCTTTGTGGTAACTCATAAGCAAACTTGATTGTTTTTGCAACATCTTCTGCTGTGATATTGCCAACACCTAATGATTGTTTCCATTGTTCGTAACCAGCTTTTATTTCATCGCTAGTTGTGTGGCTTAATAGTTCTGTATCAACAGCACCCGGACAAATTCTCATAACCCTAACATTGTATGGCGATAACTCACCACGTACAACTTCTGAAAGCCCAACAACACCATATTTAGTAGCGCAATATGCACCGTGGTTACCGAAAGGTTTTACGCCTGCAATAGACGAAATATTTATGATAGTGCCACATTCCATAGCCTTCATATCGTTCATAACTATTTGCATACCGTTTAATACGCCAGTAACATTAACGTCAAGCATTTGTTGCCATTCTTTTGGGTCTTGCTTATCAACACCGCCTAGTAACATAACGCCAGCGTTATTAATAAGTAAATCTGTTTTACCATAAACTGCTTCTGCTTTTCTAACAGCTTTTTCAAAACTTTCTTTATCTGTAACATCTACTCTTTCGCATATAGTATTATCAAGTCCTAATTCTTCAAGCCTGTCTAATCTTCTTGCTAATAGCAATAGTGGATAGCCAGCTTTATTAAACTCAAGCGCTAAAGCTTTACCAAATCCAGAACTTGCACCTGTAATTACAACTAATTTTTTCATTTTAATAACTCCTTGTTGACATTTATACTATCATAGTATATTTTACTATAAAGGTAAAATATACCATTGTCAATATGGCACAATTTTTTCACTTAGTGAAATAAAGGTAACTAATTATGAAAATACAAGTAAATTCAGAGATTGAAATAACGCTTAAAATGATTGGTGGCAAATGCAAACCGATTATATTATATATGCTAATTGAAGATGGCACAAAAAGGTTTAAGGAACTGATGTCAGAAGTAAACCAAATATCACAAAAAACGCTTACAAACCAACTTAGAGAGCTAGAAGCAGATGGCTTAATTACAAGGGTAGCGTTTAACGAAATTCCACCACGTGTTGAATATTCTATAACTGATAAAGGAAAAACATTGTTCCCAATATTAGAACTTATGTGCGAGTGGGGCGAAAAGAATAACAATGGGCAGTATGAAATAATTAATCCGCAGTGTGAGTAAAATTATATTAAAGCCTTATGCTTATTTCACCAGATGATAGCTTTTCAACCTCGCCATTGCTATACTTAACTATCAATCGACATTTTTCATCAATATCCATAACGTAAGCAGATTTTGCTTCGCTACCGATATGTACAGTTACTGTTTTACCTATCACCATGCTATAGTCTTTATAATTTTGAATAAAGTTTGATGATGTCATGCTATTGTAATGCTTAAAGTAGTTGTTAATAACACTTGCTGTTAGTTTATCCATAAGTCCATTGTGGCGATTGTTGCATATAGCACCAGCGACATTATTTTCAAAAGTAGGGAAGTTGTTATCTGGCTCATAAATATTTATACCTATGCCAACAACTATATAATCAGGCAAGGACGCTTGTGCAAGTATTCCACACACTTTTTTGTTACCGATATAGACATCGTTAACCCACTTGATTTTTGGTTTTTCGTTTGTTGTTGCTTCAATAGCTTCGCAAACAGCCACACCAGCAAGTGCAGTTAGTATTGTAGGGTCAGTAGCGCTAATATCTGGCTTTAGTAGTATGCTAAAATATGCACCGCTATTTTCTGGCGAGTAAAACGATCTATCAAGGCGACCTTTACCTTTAGTTTGTTTGCCAGCAACAATAGTATATCCCTCTTGATTATGCTTTGCACACTCCATAAGCATATCGTTAGTAGAAGTAACTTCTTCGTGAAACTCAATAACAATATTGCTATCGCAAATATGCGACTTTATGCCAGATAGTGATAGTTTATCCAAGTTTTTACCCTATAGCTTCCATGAGTTTATTAAAAGTTGTTGAATGTTCTGTGTTTGGATTTTCAATACTCATTTTTTCGACAACTTTGCCTTTTTCTAGCACGATAATATCTTCGCACAGTTTAAAGACTACACGTATATCGTGCGATATTACGAATAACGATATACCTTTATCACGTTTTAAGTTTTCTAGCAACTCGATTATTTGTGCTTGCACTACAATATCTAGGTTGCTTAGTGCTTCATCGAGTATTAATACTTTTGGATTTAATGCTAATGCACGTGCTATGCATATACGTTGTTGTTGCCCGCCGCTAAAGCGTGTTACGTTTTTATCCATATCTTTTATGTCTAAATCTACAGATTTCATTAAATCTGCAACTTTATCACGTAATTCGTTTTCGCTATAATGTTCAAAATTTTTAAATGGTTCTGATATTGCTCTAAAAGCACTCCACCTAGGGTTTAGCGAGCTTGCTGGGTCTTGAAAAACAGCTTGTATATTTTTTCTAAATGAAAAATCTCTTTGATGGATTAATGTGTTGATATTTTCGCCATTAATTAAAACTTCGCCAGCAGATGTTTTTTCAAGCCCTAAAACTAACCTAACTAATGTGCTTTTACCGCTACCATTTTCGCCAACGACGCCTAAGCTTCTACCGCTAGTCATATTTATGCTAACTTCTGATAGCGCCGTGTTTGGTGGCGTGCTTGAAAAAATGCTCCCACGTTTATATACTTTTGTTACGCAATTACATTTTATCATTTGTAGCCCCACATGTTATCTACAAGGCTATTATTAGCAGATATAAGCATTTTTGTATAGTCATGGCGGTTTTCACTATCAATATCTTTAATATTAAAATTATCAACAATTTTTCCGTTAGTCATTACAAGAACTCTATCAGCAATACGTTTTGCAACGCTAATATCATGTGTGATAACCATAAACGCTTTATTTGCTCTATCAATTTTTAATATCGTATCCATTATGTCAGCTTGTGCTGGCAAGTCTAGGTCAGATGTAGGTTCATCGGCGATAATTATATCAACTTCAAGCGCCAATGTTATCGCAATCATAATACGTTGCAACATGCCACCGCTCAACTGGAACGGGTACGCTTTTAATATGCTATCAGCATTATCTAGCCCAACAGATTTTATTATATTACGCAGGCTATCATCGCTATATTTTTCTAGTTTGTTATGCGATTTGAATATGTCAATCATTTGCGTTTTTATATCAAACACAGGGTCAAAGCATGATGCAGGTGCTTGCATAATCATTGCAATATCGTTACCAAGTGCATCTTTAGAAATTTGTTTGCCATTAATCGTGATACTGCCATCAGTTTGTGTAACTCCATTAGGTAGCAACCCTTGCACAGCTAGGCTAGTGATAGTTTTACCACTACCAGATTGCCCAAGTAAAACAACAAGCTCGCCACGACATAAGTTAAATGTAACATCATCAACAAGCACTGTGTTGTTAGCTTTAATGGTTACGTTATCGACATGTAATATACAACCCATTACGCCACCGCCTCAAGTGTTTTATCTTCTTTTACAGCTTCAACAACTGATGGGTCTAGCTTATCTCTAAACGCTTCACCTAGTGAGTTAAATATGCTAACTAATATAAATATACATGCACCGGGGTATATTAATAATTGTGGGTGAGTCCTAATGTATGGTGCAGCGTCGCTAATCATTACGCCCCATTCGGCGATAGGTGCTTGTACGCCTAAACCTATAAAGCTAAGCCCGGCAACGTGTAGCAACATATGCCCAACATCAAGCGTTGATAGTACAAGTATTTGTGCAAGAATAGATGGCAACATGTGCCTTATGATAATATTTATGTTTGAGCCACCCATACTTTTTGCTGCGATAACGTAGCCTTTCGATTTTAGTTCTAGCACCATAGAGCGTACTAACCTAGCGTAAGATGCCCAATGCGTAAGAGTTATTGCGATAATTACGTTTATTATGCCAACACCTAGTATGCTTATAAAAAATAATGCCAATATCATAGTTGGAAACGTAAGGAAAATATCACAAATACGCATTAATATGCTATCAAACAAGCCGCCACGATAGCCAGCGATAATGCCAACTGATAGCGACGATATTAATATTAATAAACTGATAAAAACGACACTAAGTAGCGACATTCTAGCGCCGTATATCAGCCTAGATAAAACATCTCTGCCTAAGTGGTCTGTTCCAAGCAAATGCTCGCTTGATGCTGGCAAAAGCTTTTTGTATAAACTTGTTTCGTATGGGTCGTATGGTGCAAACACATTCGCAAATATTGCCACTAATAAAATAGATATTACTAAAAACATCAAGAACGATATATATTTGTTATCTTTGATAAATTTAATCATATCTAATCCTTGGGTTTAAGTATGCATAAACTATATCAATAATCAAGTTTGTTATAACGAATATAGCTGTCATAATCATCATAAAGCATAGTATAACAGGGTGGTCGTGATGTATAATTGCTCCAACTGCATATCTACCAACACCCGGCCATGCAAATAGTGTTTCGACAATAACTGCACCGCCGATAAGCTCGCCAAAGTGCATTCCCATAGCAGTAACTATTGGTAACATTGAGTTTTTTAGCGTGTACTTGCCATATAGCTTTTGTTTTGTCATGCCGATAGCTTTTTGATATAGCACAGAGCGTTGTGTTAAATGTTCTAGCACACTTGTACGTGTAAGCCTAGCATTGATAGCAATAGACATGAATGATAGCGTTATAACAGGCATAATATAGCTTTTAAAGCCTTCATCGCCAAACGGTGGCAACCAGTTAAGTTGTACAGAAAAGATATATATTAATAGAAAACCTAGCCAAAAACTCGGTATAGATACGCCAAAAAATGAGATAGTTTTAACGATTTTGTCAACTAATGTGTTACGTCTAACGGCAGCTAATACGCCAGCAGGGATACTTAGTAAAGCAACAAAAAGCATAGAAGCGCCAGCAAGTTTCAGCGTAGTAGGGAAGTAGTATAACACATCTTGCAATACTGGTCGATTGGTTGAAAATGATGTGCCAAAATCTAATACTAGCACTCCTTTAAACCAGTTTATGTATTGAACTAGTATAGGTTTATCAAGCCCTAATTGTTGCCTGACAGATTCAATCGCCTCTGGTGTAGGCGGTATTTTCGCATTTAGTAGATATGCTTGTGCAGGGTCAACACTGCTTAGACCCATTACTAAGAATATAATAAATGATACTAATATCATTAGTGGGATAACTAATAATAACCGCTTTATAATAAACGATGCCATTTATTGTAGCTCCATTTTGTTGAATAGAAATTCTGTTGCCATTTCTCCAAATACAAAGTTTTTTATACGTCCTTTTTTGTAGATAACTAAGCCATGTTCATAACTGATTGGTAAATATACAGCATTGTTATGTAGTTCTGTAAAAACATAATTATAGAGCTTCTTTTTTTCTGTTTCGTCCATAGATGCCAATATGCCTGTAATGCTTTCGTCTATTTGCCTTTTATTTGCAAGCCCAAGTTGTGCAGCATAATCGGCGTGTGTTGCAGTGCGCATAGATGCAAGGAACGATGTTGGCTCGTACGGTGGCCCCCATGAACTGTTAAAAATCATATCAAATTCGCCAGTTTGTTGCAGGCTATAAAAGATAGTATTTTCTTCAGCTTTCAAGTTGATAGTAAAGCCAATATTTCCAAGTTCTGCTTGTATAACTTCTGCAATCGCTTTTTGTTTTGCGTTGCTACCGATATAGTGCAAGTTAGCTTCAAGTTTAACACCATTTTTTGTACGTATCCTGCCAGATTGTTTCCAACCAGCTTTATCAAGCATTTCTTTTGCTTTTGCAACATTATAATCGTATGGCACAAGCCCAGCATCTGCGTATGGTAAGCTAGGGTTGAAAAATTGGTGTGAGATTGTTTCCATGTTTAGTAATACATATTTGATAATAGCTTCTTTATTGATTGCATGTTGTATAGCTTTTCTAATATCAACATCGCTAAGAATTTTGTTATTAGTATTAATTGCGACAGCATTACTTATAAGCGGTGCAGACCTATGTGTTTCATAGCGATTATCTTTCGATAATCTAGCGAAGTTTTCAACAGTAACCATGCCTTCGCCGATTATTATATCAACTTTGCCAGTTTCTAGTGCGATAATTCTGCTTTCTGGGTCAGGTAGCACAATTACTTTTACTTTTTCGATACTAGGTTTGCTACCCCAGTATATGTTGTTACGCTCGAAAATATCGTATTCGCCAAGCTTTGTTTCAACAAGTTTCCATGCACCTGTACCGATAGGCGATTTGATTTTGTCAGTATTAGGTTCGCTAGCATTAATAAACGCTGATGGCGCTAAAAATCTAAACGGTCTAGGTAAGCTAAGTTCAGTAAGCGTTAGTGAGTATGGTCTTTTCAACTTCAAAACAAATGTATAGTCATCTGGTGTTTGCCAAGTATCTATAACATCAACAAGCTCAAGCCAAGAGTGTAGTGCCTTGTTAGCTTGTACAGCTTCAAAGTTCATTGCAACAGCTTTAGAGTTGAACGGCGTGCCATCAGAAAATTTAACATCTTTACGCAATTTAAAAGTGTATGTAATACCATCGTTAGAAACAGTCCAGCTTTCTGCAAGTGCAGGAACAATTTTGTTAGCTTCAAACCTTACTAATGGGTCGTACACCATATTTTGTGCAAACATTTGGTTAGGCACGTAACCATGTGGGTTGACTGGTCCAACATTTACATTCCAAGCCATGGTTAATGTGTTATCATTTGCTAATGTATTACTGATTAAAGCAAAAAATATAGTAATAGATATTAAAAAGCGACTAAGCATATAAACCTCGTAGCGTGTTATGATTTTAGAAAATCGTAACACGCTATATGCAATATGTCAATATATATGTTTAAAAAAACACGCATATACCTTTGTGTAATAATTCTTTGGTAATATTTGCTTGTAAATGAATAGCAAATAGTATAAAGTAGTAAATCAGAGTTCTATTCAAAAGAATATTTACATGACAGTTTGTTTTTTTTGTGTGACTTTTTATACGTGTAATAGCGTTAATTTATTATTTTAGGGGGTTTTACTATGGATTTATACGGTAAGATTATCGGTATGATCAGTGGTTGGATGTATTCTTACATTCTTATCATCTTGCTTTTAGCAGTTGGTTTGTATTTTACATTCAGAACAAAATTTGCTCAATTTAGGTTAATTGGCGAATCAATCAGAATTTTGAAAGAAAAGAAAGAGGATTCTAATGCTATTTCTTCTTTCCAAGCGTTGATGGTTTCAACTGCTTCTCGTGTTGGCGTTGGTAACATCGCTGGTGTATCTGTTGCTATCTCTTTAGGTGGCGCTGGTGCAGTTTTTTGGATGTGGGTTACTGCATTAATCGGTGGTGCATCTGCTTTTATCGAAAGTACGTTAGCACAAATCTACAAAAAGCGTGATTTAGAAGAGGGTGGCTCATATGGCGGACCTGCTTACTATATCGAAGCTGTTTTAAAAAGCAGAGCTTTAGGTGTTGCATTTGCATTAATGCTTATCTTTACATACATGGGTGGCTTCAACATGGTTGCGGCGTTCAACATTGCTGATGCTTTCAAACCTTATGGTTTTTATGGCGAATCTACACCTATGATTATTGGTGTTTTACTTGCTATCGCTACAGCTCTTGCAATATTTGGTGGTAGCAAACGTGTTAGTTTAGTTACTGGATTTTTAGTTCCATTAATGGCTAGTGTTTACATCATGGTTGCATTAGTTGTTATGTTTGCTAACTTTGAATTAATCCCACAAATGTTTGTAGCTATCATTACAGGCGCTTTCGATTTTGAATCTATTTTTGGTGGTTTTGCTGGTTCAGCAATTATGCACGGTATTAAGCGTGGTTTATACTCAAACGAGGCTGGTGTTGGTTCTGCTCCTAACGCAGCTGCTGCGGCAAGCGTTTCTCACCCAGTTAAACAAGGTTTAGTTCAAATGTTATCAGTTTATATTGATACACTTGTTATTTGTACAGCTACAGCGTTTATGCTATTATGTTCTGGCGTTACACCTAGCCCAGAAATTGCGGGTGTACCGTTTGTACAAATGGCTATCTCTACACTATTTGGTAGCTTCGGCGTACATCTTACAACATTTGCGTTATTCTGTTTCGCATTAACATCTATTTTAGGTAACTTTTTCTATGCAGAATCAAACTTAAAGTATTTAGTTAAATCTCACCCATCAAAAGCATTGCTTACATCATTTAGACTTGCTGCGGCATTAATCGTATTTGTTGGCGCACAACTAAAGTTTGGTGTTGTATGGGATACAGCAGACGTATTAATGGGCGGTATGGCACTTATCAACTTGCCTGTTATCGTATTATTAGGCGGACCGGCGTTAGCTTGTTTAAACGATTACTTAGCACAAAGAAAAGCAGGCAAAGACCCTGTTTTCAAGGCTTCGTCTATCGACTTACCAGCTGAAACTGAGTTCTGGAAATAATGTACCCAAAACTTAATATAAACCTTGCAAAGTTACAGCATAATGTTAAAACACTATCTAAGCTTTGCGAGGGCTACAATATTAAATACACCGCAGTAACAAAAGTTTTCTGCGGTGATCCAATAATTGCCCGCACACTTGTTGATGCGGGCGTTAATTTTATCGGCGATTCTCGTGTTGATAACTTAAAAAAAATGGCTGATATAAGCGTTGAAAAATGGCTTATTCGCCCACCAATGATTAGCGAAATATCTGAACTTGTTAAATATGCTGATGTGTCGCTCAACTCTGAACTTGCAACAATTATTGAAATTGATAAGCAAGCAAAACTACAAAACAAAGTTCATAAAATCATATTAATGGTTGATTTAGGCGATATTAGGGAAGGTTATCTCGATATTGATGAACTTGTGAGCGTAGCAAAGCAAGTAAACAGTATGGATAATGTTGCGTTATACGGTATTGGAACTAACTTGACGTGCTTTTCATTCGTTCAAGCAACTACTGATAAAATGCAACAATTAGCTGACATTGCAACACTTATTGAAAACGAAACCAACATTAAGCTTGAAATTATTTCCGGTGGTAACTCGGCAAATATCCACTTAATGTGTCAAAAAGGCATACCTAATGGTGTCAATAATTTACGACTTGGCGAAAGTGTATTATTTGGTAAGGAACGTGCAAAATATTCCTACCTGCCAGATACGCATGACGATGCGTTCATTTTAGAGTGTGAAATAGTCGAAGTAAAAGAAAAACCATCGCTACCAATAGGCGAAATTGGCGTTGACTCATACGGTAAAAAACCAACATTTACTGATAGGGGCGAAAAGCGAATAAAAGCAATATGTGCATTAGGCAAGCAAGACTTTGATGCAGATATTTGTAGCTGTGTTGATACAGATATAATTATGCTTGGCGCAAGTTCTGACCATTTAATGCTAGACATTACAGATAGTAAAAATAGCTACAAAGTTGGCGACATTGTGCAACTAAAGCTTGGTTACTATTCAGTTTTAAGGGCGTTCACATCAGAATACGTCACTAAAGAATATATCTAAAAAAATAGCGGAGCTTTTACACTCCGCTTTATTATTTATTGTTGAGTTGTTGTCGCTGGGATAAGCTCTAAAATACCTTTATCGCCTTGCGTTGTAGTTACCGTTATATTTTTAATATATTCTTCAAAATCAAACATATCTAAAACACTTGCAGGCTCATATAAATCAACATCAAATTTCATACTGCCCGGTTTTTCAATCATTAAAGCTAATCCAGCAATAGTGTCATTAGCTGCTTTATATAAAACAGGTGTGTCTTGCAATTCAGCAGCAAACATGTTTAGCATTGGTAGTTGCTGTTGGATAGCGGCAAGTGCTTCTTCTGGTGTAGCAGCTGCTCCAGCTAAGCCCATAAGTGCATATATTTCTAAACCTATAGGTAATAAGCCTTTATCAGTATAAGTGAAAT
>CAYJIW010000040.1:0-15383 GCA_964370335.1 uncultured Deferribacteraceae bacterium | reverse complement strand
AATAGGAAAAGTATTGTTATTTATTACTTTATATCTATAGCCATCAGTAATATTAATCAAAATTAAATAACCTTCAAGAACTTTGTTCATTCCATCAATCTTACTATTTAACTCTGCAATATTGCTGATTGGTGATGCGTTAGTATTATCACTAGTTGTGCCAATGCCAGATAATGAAGTGTCACTTGTAATAAAATAGTTTTCACTAACAATCCCGTTATTATTGTTTCCAACTATTCTACCAATAACTGTACCAGTATAATTATCAGTAACGCTAACATTGTTGGTAAAAGATGATATAATATATCCGTTATTATTCCCAGCTATACCGCCTACTTCTGAATTATTATCATTTACTATTAAAGTAACATTATTAACAAAAGATGCCATAATGGTATCACTACTTGCATTATACCCAACAATGCCGCCAATATCTGCTCCATCCTCGGTAACAGAAAGTGTTACATCATTTGCAGATGATGCATAAATTAAACCATAATTATACCCAGTTATTGCACCAACATCATCTGTACCATTAATAGTTACATCACTAACATGTGTATTAATTATTTTCCCACCATTACTACCAACAATTGTTCCAACATAATAACCAGCAGTTATGTTGACATTTTTTACGTATAAGTTCTTTATCACACCTTGAAAGGCAGAAAATAAACCTTGCTCATCTTCTGTGTTATTGAGGTATAAGTTGTTAATTGTATAGTTATCACCATCAAATGTACCAGTATAGTATATAGAATTATAATAATCACCTATTGGAACCCATGGGTTGCTCTCGCTACCTTTTAAGTCAATATCACAAACAAGTTTAACATCAATACTGTTGTTACCAGCTACAACTTCTGTATTTAGATTAATTAGACCGTATCTGTTATAAATTTCCCAAGTACCACTAACATTGTCATAGCCTGTCATATTGTCAGTAGATGCACAACGTGGGTCAACTGGGCGTTCTGTACTACCACCATTATCGCCATCACTTGCACATGCGCTAACCATTAGCACCAACGCTGGTACTAACGCTAAAAATAGTATCCTTAATTTTTTCATAAGTATTCCTCCCGGATTATTATTATATCTTATGGATATGTTATGAATGTTGGTATATCAGTCGTAGGAGCTATCCCATCTTCATACCTATACCCAAACTCTCTGCTTGCATTATCTGCAACAAAAGCATCTATAGCGTTATTTATTGTATTAACATTATTGTTTAGCTCTTGTATCGTATCAACACGTGTTGCGTTATCTACTTGTGCTATACTTTCAGCATCAACAATTAATCCTACACCAAACAATGCATTATCACTACTTACAAAGTAGTTAGAGTTTAATGTCGCTGGTTCTTTAATCCAACCTGTAACACCGCCAACTTTTGTATTATTATCAAGGTGTGTAAATGCAAGATCATTAGCGTATGATGCAGTTAAAGTACCAACATTATTGCTATTTCTACCAACTATACCACCAATATTTGGGCTATCGCCTGCGTTTGCTGTTATTGTAATACCATTTGCATATGTAGCAACTACGTTACTATCATTAACACCTACTACACCGCCAGAGCCATCGTTACTAGCTTGCCCCGTTGCAGTTATATTAACATTTGTTGCTGATGATGATGTTATTAAGCCAACTGCATTATAAGCGACTAAGCCACCAAGTATATCATTACCATTAATTGTAACGTTTGATGCATGAACGTTTATCATGCTTGGTGTATTACTGTTAAAATTGCGGATTGTGCCAACAACTGCACCAGCAAAGTTGCTAGTAGTAGTAATAGTTACGTTATCCATTTTCAAGTTTTTAATTAAGCTATTGCCACCAGTATAGCCAAACAATGCTTGGTTACTATTAGCATTATTAATCGTTAAGTTGCTAATTGTATAGTTATCGCCATCAAATGTAGCTAGGTAATTCCTTGTATCTGTACCTATTGGCACCCATGTAACACCAGTTAAATCAATATCAGCTGTTAGTTTTGCATCCATATTATTTAAGCCAGCATTTACTAAATCACGAAACTCTGTTAAATCATCCGCATCGCTAATAATAAAAGCTGATAATGCTTCATATGCTTCAAAAATAGGAAAAGTATTGTTATTTATTACTTTATATCTATAGCCATCAGTAATATTAATCAAAATTAAATAACCTTCAAGAACTTTGTTCATTCCATCAATCTTACTATTTAACTCTGCAATATTGCTGATTGGTGATGCGTTAGTATTATCACTAGTTGTGCCAATGCCAGATAATGAAGTGTCACTTGTAATAAAATAGTTTTCACTAACAATCCCGTTATTATTGTTTCCAACTATTCTACCAATAACTGTACCAGTATAATTATCAGTAACGCTAACATTGTTGGTAAAAGATGATATAATATATCCGTTATTATTCCCAGCTATACCGCCTACTTCTGAATTATTATCATTTACTATTAAAGTAACATTATTAACAAAAGATGCCATAATGGTATCACTACTTGCATTATACCCAACAATGCCGCCAATATCTGCTCCATCCTCGGTAACAGAAAGTGTTACATCATTTGCAGATGATGCATAAATTAAACCATAATTATACCCAGTTATTGCACCAACATCATCTGTACCATTAATAGTTACATCACTAACATGTGTATTAATTATTTTCCCACCATTACTACCAACAATTGTTCCAACATAATAACCAGCAGTTATGTTGACATTTTTTACGTATAAGTTCTTTATCACACCTTGAAAGGCAGAAAATAAACCTTGCTCATCTTCTGTGTTATTGAGGTATAAGTTGTTAATTGTATAGTTATCACCATCAAATGTACCAGTATAGTATATAGAATTATAATAATCACCTATTGGAACCCATGGGTTGCTCTCGCTACCTTTTAAGTCAATATCACAAACAAGTTTAACATCAATACTGTTGTTACCAGCTACAACTTCTGTATTTAGATTAATTAGACCGTATCTGTTATAAATTTCCCAAGTACCACTAACATTGTCATAGCCTGTCATATTGTCAGTAGATGCACAACGTGGGTCAACTGGGCGTTCTGTACTACCACCATTATCGCCATCACTTGCACATGCGCTAACCATTAGCACCAACGCTGGTACTAACGCTAAAAATAGTATCCTTAATTTTTTCATAAGTATTCCTCCCGGATTATTATTATATCTTATGGATATGTTATGAATGTTGGTATATCAGTCGTAGGAGCTATCCCATCTTCATACCTATACCCAAACTCTCTGCTTGCATTATCTGCAACAAAAGCATCTATAGCGTTATTTATTGTATTAACATTATTGTTTAGCTCTTGTATCGTATCAACACGTGTTGCGTTATCTACTTGTGCTATACTTTCAGCATCAACAATTAATCCTACACCAAACAATGCATTATCACTACTTACAAAGTAGTTAGAGTTTAATGTCGCTGGTTCTTTAATCCAACCTGTAACACCGCCAACTTTTGTATTATTATCAAGGTGTGTAAATGCAAGATCATTAGCGTATGATGCAGTTAAAGTACCAACATTATTGCTATTTCTACCAACTATACCACCAATATTTGGGCTATCGCCTGCGTTTGCTGTTATTGTAATACCATTTGCATATGTAGCAACTACGTTACTATCATTAACACCTACTACACCGCCAGAGCCATCGTTACTAGCTTGCCCCGTTGCAGTTATATTAACATTTGTTGCTGATGATGATGTTATTAAGCCAACTGCATTATAAGCGACTAAGCCACCAAGTATATCATTACCATTAATTGTAACGTTTGATGCATGAACGTTTATCATGCTTGGTGTATTACTGTTAAAATTGCGGATTGTGCCAACAACTGCACCAGCAAAGTTGCTAGTAGTAGTAATAGTTACGTTATCCATTTTCAAGTTTTTAATTAAGCTATTGCCACCAGTATAGCCAAACAATGCTTGGTTACTATTAGCATTATTAATCGTTAAGTTGCTAATTGTATAGTTATCGCCATCAAATGTAGCTAGGTAATTCCTTGTATCTGTACCTATTGGCACCCATGTAACACCAGTTAAATCAATATCAGCTGTTAGTTTTGCATCCATATTATTTAAGCCAGCATTTACTAAATCACGAAACTCTGTTAAATCATCCGCATCGCTAATAATAAAAGCTGATAATGCTTCATATGCTTCAAAAATAGGAAAAGTATTGTTATTTATTACTTTATATCTATAGCCATCAGTAATATTATATACAATTAAATAATTTTCAAAAGCTTTGTTCATATCATCAATATGACTATTCAACTCTGCAATATTGCTAATTGGTGATGCACTAGTATTATCAATAGTTGAGCCAATGCCAGATAATGACGCATCATTAGTAATAAAATAGTTTTCAAGTATAATGCTATTGCTATTGTTATTGTTTCCAACTATTCCACCAATAACTGTACCAGTATAATTATCAGTAACACTAACATTGTTAGTAAAAGATGATATAATACCACCTCCGTCATTATGCCCAACTACACCGCCTACGTATGAATTATTATCATTTACTGTTAATGACGCATTATTAACAAAAGATATCATAATAGCATTGTCACTATATCCAGCAATGCCGCCAATACGAACTCCATCTTCGGTAACTGAAAGTTTTACATCATTTGCAGATGATGCATAAATTAAACCAAAATTATCACCAGTTATTGCACCAACATCATCTGTGCCATTAATAGTTACATCACTAACATGTGTATTAATTATTTGCCCAGCATTAGTACCAACAATTGTTCCAACATAATAATCAGCAGTTATGTTGACATCTTTTACGTATAAGTTCTTTATCACACCTTCAAAGCCACCAAATAAACCTTGTTCATCTTCTGTGTTATCGATATACAAGTTGCTAATTGTATAATTGTCACCATCAAATGTGCCTAAATATCTTGTGCCATAATAAACACCTATTGGCACCCATGGGTCGCTCTCGCTACCTTTTAAGTCAATATCACAAACAAGTTTGACATCAATACTGTTGTTACCAGCTAAAACTTCTGTATTTAGATTAATTAGACCGTATCTGTTATAAATTTCCCAAGTACCACTAACATTGTCATAGCCTGTCATATTGTCAGTAGATGCACAACGTGGGTCAACTGGGCGTTCTGTACTACCACCATTATCGCCATCATCTGCACATGCAGTAACCATTAGCACCAACGCTGGTACTAACGCTAAAAATAATATCCTTAGTTTTTTCATAAATACTCCCCTTTATTTTTTAGATATAATATGTTAACAATATAGTAACTATTAACATTTTGCAATAAAAAAGCGAGAGTCTTCACTCTCGCTTTTAGTTTTCTTTTATTTAGTCGTTAGTATTAACGGGTCTTCCCCACTACTTCCAACACTAAACTCAAAATTAATTGTTTCATTATTATTAGCTTCGTAAGTAGTTATGGCGTTATTTAATCCGTTGACATTACTACCACTTTGTAATGCAGCTATACTATCTGCAGAATTTGTACTGCTATAGCTACCACCAACATTTAGCCCAATACTACTTTGCGAGCTATTAATACTAGATGTTTTTAGATATAATGTATCATTCACTGTGCCAGCATTCCAGCCAACTATAGCACCACTTACTAGCGTTCCAGATATGTTTCCAACATTGTAGCTTGATGTTAGTATGCTACCAGAAACATTTGTACCTATAATACCACCGATATTTGAAGTACCACTTACGTTACCTGTATTATATATTGCAACTAAGCTACCGTTGTTTGAGCCTACAATACCGCCCACATGTAGGCTACCTCTAACTTTACCAGCGTTAAAACTTACATTTACTCTACTTGTAGATGAATTTTCGCCCACTAAGCCACCTATATTGTTACTACCGCTAACATCACCTACATTATAAGTTTCTGTAATTAATGCGTTTGCAGTATTTCCACCAACGATACCACCTGCATTATCTCCGCCAACAACTGCACCAGCATTGGCTGATTGGCTAATTAAGCTAGTATTCCAACCAACTAATCCACCAATATTATTTTGCCCTGCTATACTTGCACTATTAGCACTTGATGATATTACGCCATCGCTCCAACCAGCTATACCGCCGATATATTCTAAACCACTAAAACTGCCAGAATTAACAACGACATTACTAACAAACCCATCATTACGACCTATCGCACCAACGTAGTTGTTACCAGATATGTTTATGTTGCTTAATTGTAGATTTTTTACAAACCCACCAACACCAACCAACCCAAACAAGCCGACATAGTCTTGAGATGAGTTATCAATATTAATGCCACTAATTGTATAATTATCGCCATCAAAGACACCTGTGTACGACTCAGTATTTAATGCGTTATTTATGCCGATTGGTTCCCAATTATTTCGCCCTTTAAAGCTTATATTATCCATCAATACTGCCGACACAGACTTGTTATCAAGTGTTTCTGCTTGGAACTCTATCAACCCATTTAGAGTATATATTCGCCACACACCGTTATGAATTATATAGTCTGAAAACTCTGGCACACCACTTTTTATTAACGGAATGGACGAGTCATCATCATTAATGGCAAAATAGTATTGTATTGTACTATCATATGATAATAATGCATTATTTAGCTTCCCTACCTCGCCATTTAATTCAAAGTTATTTGCTACTGGGCTAGCCTCTCCTATTCCACTACCAATACCGTTCTGCACGCTAGTTGGTATATAATATGTAGATATAATCTCGCCTGTACCCTCGTTAAAGCCAACTATATTGCCAGAATATGTAGGTATTTCACCAAGGTTTAATCCTGCACTAAACGAAGAAATTACACTACCAGAGTTGTAACCGACAATACCACCTAGATAGTATGTAGTGTTATCGTATGGAGTGATTGTTACATTATCTATGAAAGTTACAACAACCGTGCCATCGTTAAAGCCATTAATACCGCCGACCCTTGCATTTGGCGCTGTTGCCACAATGTTCGTATCGCCTGAATATACACCAGCTATCACACCTGCACTTGAGTTATAACCAGCAATGCCACCAATTTTATCGTTACCTTTAATAGTTGAATTATCTATATAACTTGCTGCTATTGTACCAGAATTTTCACCAGCAATAATTCCGCTAGATGTATTAACTACAACGTATGCATCTTGAACAACTAGGTTACTAATAATACCACCAGCACCGATAGATCCGAACAAACCTTGATAATCTAGTGTAGGGCTATCTATAAATAAGCCTGTGATAGTTTTGTTATCGCCATTAAACTTACCCATGTACTTGTTGCTAGTGTTGCCAATAGGTATCCATACCGAAGTGTTATCAAGTGCAATATCACATAGCAACTTAGCAGAAAGGTCAGTTTCTCCATCATTATTTACAGCATCTCTAAACGAGGCTAAACCGTTAACATTATATATTTCCCATTTGCCATTTATATTATCGTAGCCTATACCATCTTCGTCACTACATTTAGCATCTAGTTGGCTGATAACGGTAACTTGTATGACTGATGATACATTAGGGTTTGCCACAGATGTTACAGTAATAGTTGCACTACCTACTGACAAGAGATGTATGTCGCCATTTTCATCAACCATTGCAACGCTTGGATCGCTAGATGAATATGATATATTTTGCTGTGTAGTATTATCTGGCACATAGCTAACATTGCTAGATAGAGATTGCCCAACAACAAGTTGTGGTGATGGCAATGTAATTTGCAAATCAGTTATCGGTATAGCAACATTTGAAACAGTCACATTAACCACCAATGCTACACTGTCGTTATCTAATGATTGTACTGTTATAGTTGTACTACCTACATTTACACCATAAACTAATCCGTTACCGTTTACAGTTGCTATGCTATCGTTGTCAGAAGTATATTTTACGTTTTTATTTGTTGCAGATGGCGGATCAAACCTAACCTTAATAAACTCTGATGAGTATGTATTTACAACTGTAGAAATACTACTTGGTATTGCAGAAATTCCTAATACATCAACAGATGTGACGGTATTGCCTGTGTTGCTGTTGCTATCTGAACTGTCGCTACTTCCGCATGATGTTACCAATATTAATAACGGTAACAAAAAATAAACTAACTTTTTCATACAACCTCCAATATTGTTACTTTTCAATTAGTTGATTTTTTTAAAAGTCAAAAGAAAGCCCCAACTAATCTCAACTCTAATTGGGGGCATTTAACCTTTTATTATAAGGGATTTTAAACTAATTATTTAACCATGCGAAGAAGTATTTATCGTCTATGGATTTTTTTTATAAATAATTGTAGTATTTGAGGAGTAACAACGCAAAAAAGGACAGCTGTTACACTGTCCTTTAATATTTATAACTTATAGTTATTTTTTGCTTAAACAACTAATATGCCACTAGCAAAATTTATGATGGATTTTTAGCTTTACGCTAGACGTACCGCAAGAAACTGACTGAGCTTACATTTAACGTAAGTGACAGGAAGTTTATGAGGAACAACAACGCATAAAGCTAAAAGACACATTATTTTTCTGCAAGGTGGCGTAGTAGAGCATCTCTTCTCTTATGCTTCTCTTCCGACTCTGCTACCATTTCGCCATATACTTCTGCATCTAGCTTTTTAGTAATTCTAAACCTATTTTCGCCAGCCATAAAGTCTTTGATACTGCCGACAGGTTCTTTACTATCAATAATTAATGGATTTTTACCTTCATCTATTAATGCAGGGTTGTATCTATACAAGTGCCAGTAGCCAGCCTCAACAGCTTTCTTTTGCTCATCTACACCTGTTGTCATGTTAATACCATGCGCAATACAGTGTGAGTATGCAATAATTAGTGATGGACCATCAAAGTTTTCTGCCTCTATAAACGCTTTTATACATTGTGCAGGGTTAGATAACGCTACTTTTGCAACATATAAGCTGCCATACATCATAGCCATCATGCCTAAATCTTTCTTTTCCATAGCTTTACCGCTTGTAGCAAACTTTGCAGATGCTCCTATTGGTGTAGATTTTGATGCCTGTCCACCTGTATTTGAGTAAACTTCTGTATCAAGCACCAATATGTTTACATTTTCGCCACTAGCGATTACGTGGTCAAGTCCGCCGTAACCAATATCATACGCCCAACCGTCACCACCAACAACCCATACAGATTTTGGAACTAAGTAATTTGCAATACTAATGAAGTCATCTTTAGTTGTGTTTTTACTTTTTGCAACTATATCTTTTAGTTTTTCCACTCTACTGCGTTGTTCTTCAATTTCTACTTGCGATTTAACTTTTGTGTTAGCAAGTATTTCATCTGCAAGGCTACCAAGTTCGCTACTGTAATCTTTAACGTAGTTTACAGCTTTTTGTACAAAGTATTCAACCGCTAAGCGCATACCATAACCAAACTCTGCGTTATCTTCAAATAACGAGTTAGACCAAGTAATACCTTTGCCATCTTCCCTAGTGCAATAAGGTGTTGTTGGTAAGTTACCACCATAGATTGAAGAACAACCTGTCGCATTTGCGATATATGTTCTATCGCCAAATAAATGGCCTAGCAATCTAACGTATGGAGTTTCACCACAGCCAGCACAAGCGCCAGAAAACTCGAAATAATGCGGTGCAAGTTGGCTACCCTTAATGTTAGCTTTGTTATATTTATCAACTGGTAACTCTGGAATTGATAAGAAGAAATCAAAATTTTTCGCTTCTTGCTCACGTAGTTCTGCTTGTGGAGTCATGTTGATAGCTTTTTTGCCTTCAACCTCTTTGTTTTTTACTGGGCAGTTATGTACGCAAACGCCACAGCCAGTACAATCTTCTGGTGCAACTTGAATAGTAGCTTTTAAACCTGCAAACTCTTTACCTCTAGCATCTGCAGTTTTGAATGCTTCAGGTGCATTATCTAATACTGTAGGTTCGTAGAATTTCATACGAATTGCAGCGTGTGGACACATGAATGAGCAAAATCCACATTGAATACAAATATGTTCGTCCCACTCAGGAATATTAACAGCGATATTACGTTTTTCAAATTTCGCAGTACCAACAGGCCATGTGCCATCAGCAGGCATTTCTGATACAGAAACACCTTCGCCTTTATCTACAACTAATTGAGATATAACTTCTTTAACGAAAGGTGTAGCTGTTGGGTCAGTCAAACAACCATTAAGTAAATCTTCTATTTTATCATCTGCTATCTTAGTTTTTGGATAGTTTACTTCTGCAACGAGTTCTGCACCACTATCGGCAGCTTTTGCATTCATTTCAACAACGTCATCACCGTATTTACCATACGTCTTTTTGATAGCGCCTTTAATAGATGATAACGCTTTTTCAGCAGGTATCACATTAGATATTGCAAAAAATGCAGTTTGAAGTATTACGTTAATACGAGAACCTAACCCTAAATCTTCTGCTATTGTAACGGCATCAACTACATAAAATTTTGCTTCTTTATCAATAATTTGAGCTTTAACACGCTCAGGAATTTTACTCCAAACTTCGTCTTTATCATATAGGCTGTTTAGTAGGAATATTCCGCCCTGTTTCAACTTATCAAGCATGTCATAACGCTCTAGGAAACTAAAGTTGTGGCATGCAATAAAGTCAGCTTTTTGTATTAAATATGAACTGATAATATCATCATCGCCAAAACGAACATGAGATGTAGTCATAGAACCAGATTTTTTTGAGTCGTAAACGAAATACGCTTGTACTTGTTTATCTGCCTCATCAAATAATATTTTTGCAGTGTTTTTATTAGCGCCAACAGTACCATCAGAACCTAAACCAAAAAATAATGCGTTATATGTATTGTTTGTAACAGTCCATTTGCTATCAAAGTCTATTGATGTGTTAGTAACATCATCTTTAATACCAACTGTAAATTTTATTTTAGGCGCGTCAGACGACATATTATCATAAACAGCTTTAACCATTGCAGGTGTAAAGTCTTTAGAACCTAGACCGTATCTGCCACCAAGTAGCTTTGGATAGTTTTTAAAGCTAGTTTTGCCACTGTGGAAAGCCTCTGCAATAGCAGTAGCAACAATTAAGTATAGTGGCTCGCCAATAGCGCCCGGCTCTTTTGTTCTATCAAGCACAGTAATATTTTTAACACTAGCTGGCAACGCATTGATAAAATCTTCTGTTGGAAATGGTTGAAATAAGCGAATTTTTAAAACACCTGTTTTACCATTCTCATTATTATTAAGATATAAAGAAGTTTCTTCCGCAACATCTGCACCACTACCCATAATAACGATAACATTTTCAGCATTTTTGTCGCCAATATATTCAACTAAGCCATATTTTCTGCCTGTAAGTTTTTCAAACTTAGCCATTTCTTCTTTAACGATAGAAGGGACAGCATCCATATATTTATTAACAGTATCACGCCCTTGGAAATATACATCAGGGTTTTGTGCAGTACCTTTAATAATAGGATTATCAGGCGATAGGCTTCTTGCCCTATGCTCTTGTATAAGTTTATCATCAATCATATGTTTCATATCATCAAACGATAATTCTTCAACAACATTCATTTCGTGCGACGTTCTAAAACCATCAAAGAAATGTAGAACTGGAATTCTGCTACGCAATGTAGAACTTTGGCTAACAAGTGCCATATCCATAACTTCTTGTGGGTTGTTAGATGCAAGCATAACCCAACCAGCACCACGGCATGACATAACATCAGAGTGGTCACCAAATATAGAAAGCCCTTGTGCAGCTAACGCCCTAGCACTAACATGAAAAACTGTAGGTGTAAGTTCACCAGCGATTTTGTACATGTTAGGTATCATCAGCAATAAGCCTTGTGATGCAGTAAATGTAGTTGTGATAGCACCAGCACTTAACGCACCATGAACAGCACCAGCAGCACCAGCTTCCGATTGAAGTTCTTGTACGATAGGTGTGTTGCCCCAGATGTTTTTATCACCAGCGGCACTTTTTTCATCAGATATTTCGCCCATAACAGATGATGGTGTGATTGGATAAATAGCAATCACTTCATTAGTAGCGTGTGCAACGTGTGCAGCAGCCGTATTCCCGTCAATAATAACCCGTTTCTTACTAGCCATTTAAAAGTACTCCTAATTACATAATAATTTTGTCAAAATAAAACAATCATTTTAATATACCAACTTGATTTGATATCGTCAAACAAAAATACGCCACATTAACATATTTTTCTTATAATCAACTTGTAAGTATTTATAGATATTACAGAAAAGTATTGTTGAAAAAAAATATTTTTTGTTGTATTATCAATAATGCACGAGATTTTATTTAAAATTGGCAGCTATGTCATAAAACAATACAAATTTGCTATCGGTTATTTTCAATTTAGTTGGTTAATAATTCGTAGAGCATTCAACGTAAAACTACTTGTAAATCCAGCAGTTTTCAATAATATCATTAGGCAAACAAACTTTGCAGGTGTCGAACTAGTGGGTTTAGTGACTATATTTTCATTAGTTATTGGTATGCTAGCAGTTGGTGGCATTGGTCGGCTATTAATCTTTTTAAACATTAAAGAAACCATTGGGTTTATGCTTACAATGGTTATTATACGTACTGCTGCACCAATTATTGTTGGTTTATTGCTGACTCTACGTTCTTCTACTGCTTTTATTATCGAAATTGGGCAAATGAAATCTAATAACGAAATTAAAACACTCGAAGCTATGGATATCGACTTGTTCGACTATGTATATCTGCCACGTGTCGTTGCATCAATGGTATCTATGATAGCGTTATCAACTTACTTTGCAGTTGTTGCGATAGTTGGTGGATATGTCCTTATCAGTTTCCAATTAGATACTACGCTTGGTAGTATTATCGGGCAGATTATTTACGATATTCGTTTAGTAGATATGTTATCATTTGGCGTAAAAACTGTATTGATAGGCTTTATGGTAGCTAGTATCCCTATTTATACAGCGTTAAAAATCACTCAAGAAAGTACAATCGACTCTATAAAAAGTTTCAAATACGGCATGATACGTATATTCGTTGCGTTCATTGCGGTTATCGTTATTAGCGAGGTTGTATTATGAACCAAAAATTTCTTATTAAGGTTGGCGACCATATTGAAGCAAATAAGATACAAGATGATATACTTGAGGTTACAAAATGGGAAGATATAGGATTTGTATCATACAATTTACCTTTAGTATCAACACTATCTGCTATTGAAAATATTATGTTGCCTATCAACTATCATAAGCGTATTAATATGAGTGGTGCAGATTCGTTAGTGCAAGAGCTTTTAGAAAAGTTTGGCATACAAAACATTGCACACTATAGGCAAAAATCATTGAACGAACATCAACTATTGATTGTTAAGTTTTTACGTGCTATTATCGCTTATCCTTCTATTGTGGTGTTTGTGTTACCCCACAATATGATTTCAGTAGAAATATATGATATGTTTACTGATTTTATTGACTCTATATCAAATTTTGATATTGTTATCATCGAGCATGAGAGTTTTGTTAACACATTTTATAAAGAATTAAATTACACGGAGATTTCATACGAACAATGGGCGACCCACGTTTTAAATATATAGAAACTAAAGTTGGATTATTTGTTGTTGTTGCAGTCGCTGCAATAATCCTTACATTTGTAGCTGTCGGCATTAATAGAGATTTGTTCGTTAGCAAAGTCAACATTAATGTTTATACAAAAACTGGTGAAGGTGTTAGTAAAGGCATGACAGTTAAGTATTCTGGATTTGCAATATCTAGGGTAGACGATGTTCGCCTACAAGATGATGGCCGTGTTGTTATCAAGTTAGGCATACCGCAAAACTATGTAAAATGGATAAAACAAGACTCCGTTTTCAGATTGTCTGCATTAAGTATTATTGGTAGTGGCGATATATCTATCGAAACAAACCTTGAATCTACTGAACCTAACATTGTCGATGGTAGCAGCTTTGAACTACAACGTAACCAAGATGTACAAGCACTAATAGACCAAGCAACGCCAGTTGTTGAAGATTTAAGCGAAATTGTTAGTAATATAAATGTTATTATCGGTAGAGTGGCTGATGAAGATGGCGACGTTAATAAATTATTGCGTGGTATAGGCTCGCTTGGTGACGATTTAAGCAAAAGTGAAGGCTCGCTCGGCTTCTTAGTTCGTTCTACATATATTGCAGATGAAATTAAACTTTTACTAGAAGATGTTAGAGAATTCCGCAAAACTGCACTAGCATTTGCAGATAATGCTGTTGATGGCAGTGTTGCATTTAGAAACACACTTCGCTATATTGATAACAACTCTACAGAAATAGTTGACGGCACAACTAACGCTGCTGTCAAACTTGATGAAATAACAAGCGAAATTCTTCTAGTTCTTGATAAATTAGACTACGTTGCAGATCAGCTCACTACAGCATCTGATAGTATTGTTGGTGGCACAACCGACCTTGAAGAACTACGTGCCGAAACACAAAATGTTATTAAGCGTGGTAACGATTTATTACTACAATTACAAACAATATGGCCGTTATCGCCAGAAGAAATTCCGACGCAGGTACCATTAAAATGATGAAAATAATTACATATTCACTTACGCTATTAATACTTGTTTCATGTGCTAGCAAGAAAACACCGCCTCATTATACAGTTGGTATTTCGCTTACAGAATCGGCGTACGATTATGCTATGCAAGGCCAACGTGAGCTTGCAGAATTTTCATATAACAGGGCTATAAACAAGTTTAAAGATATGGGCAACTTTTGTGATATGGCACGTGTTGCTATCGTTATGCACTCTGTTTCTAAAAATATACAATTAAGTACATTAGGCGAGGCAGCTGTTTTTGCTACACTTGGGGAATGTTATGAAGAAATTAACATTATCAATTATTTAAACGACTATTCATACGATGAAGATAGACTTGCAGAGCCATACAAAACGTATGCTTTATCAGAAAAAACACAAAATATAAGGGGGCTTGTTAGACTTACAAAAGACGCTGATACAAGTGACAGAACAAAAAGTATATCGTACAGGATGATTGCTGAAATATTGCTTAGCAAAAGCGAGTATATAGAAGCAGTTAGCTATATCGAATATGCAAAAGAAATTGACAGTAACTACGCATGGACAAGTAACTTGCTTGAAGATGAAAGATTGTTACTAAAAGCTTACAAACAAATGAATATCGACACCGCTATTGTTGAAGAACGTATCAAAGTGTTAGAAGACGCAGTTTTAAAAAAGTTTTAATAATTAATTAATAATATACAAATAACACTAAAGATAATTTCAACAAACACGAATATGGAATAACAAGAATTTATATCA
>CAYJIW010000039.1:0-15422 GCA_964370335.1 uncultured Deferribacteraceae bacterium | reverse complement strand
CAAGGTAAGACAATGCATTACTGTGTAGGTCAATCATGTTTGCAAATTCGCCTTCTTTTTCTGTAATAAAGCTACCAAATTGTGAAATAGGTATTTTTATAGCAGGGTATAGTTTCAATATCTTGCGTAAAGTTGATGGCTTATCAGTTACTTTTTTGATAAGGTGGTTACGGATTTTCCATTCGCTAGTGACATCACCATCAAATATTGCAATATCCATAATACATGTGAAGCAAGAATAACCGTCGCTATCGCCTTCTTTTGCGCTCCAGTTATCAATAAACTCTAGCCATTCAGACATACGTTTAATCAACCCTAAATCTGCACCGTTATTGCTATCCAATAAGTCAAACTTGTATCCGATAGATTCAAGATTGTTATTAAATGCTTGTGCAAACTTAACAAACATATTGTATGTGTTATCATCTGTGTCATCATCAAGTACTATAGCATGGTTTATGTATGGTTGAAGGTCCATTTCGTCCCTAGCAGAAGAACCAAGTACGAGATATGCGTAGTGATAATCACATAAGTCAAAGTTATGTTTCGCTTTAAATTCGTCCATAGTGATGAAGAACGCTTGCTTTTCTATAGCGTGGTATATGTGCGATAGTGTAGACAAAGTTTCCCTAGATACCCTAGCAGTTGTAGATAAAGATTTTGCTATGTTGACAACATCTTTATAAGTGGATGTAAGTTCCGCAATAGTCGTAAATTTTTCTATGTATGCTGTGTATAAGTGATAGTTTTTAAAAAGTTTTAGTGATATGTCATTTTTTGTGATAATTCCAGCTGGTTTGCCACCTTGCATAATGATAGCATGAGATTTGCCATTAACTTGTAATGCAGTGGCAGCCTCATTAAGCGGTAACTCTGGTGGGAAAAATAATGGTTCGCTATCACCATATTTTTCAACTTCAAGCTCGTTTAAGTTTTCACGAACATTTAACATAAATTTGTCTATAATAGTTGCAGAAGTAATAAGTCCTTTAATAATTTGCTTACGATTGACAATTAATAAGCTTTCAACACTGCTAGTGCGCATAATTTCTGCTGCGTCAAGAACAGTTTTGCTTGTTTGTATAGTCATAACTGGTGATGTCATATGGCTACCAACTGCCGACATTGCAGTACGTTTTCTGAAAGCAAGCGAGTTACGTAAGTCGACAAGTCTTGCTTGTATATCGTTAATAAGCAACATTCTAAAATCTGTATTGATTGCCATGAGGTTATAAATGCTTATTTCTGTGATGAAAATTAAATCTGAATCACATTCTGCCCTTGCGTCCATCGTATATGTAGTTTTGCCTAGAAAAGTAGATAAGCCTACAGGTTCGTTTTCGCAAATTATTTTATGCTTAGTTTGTGGGTTTGTAAGCGAAACTTTGCCACTTAATACAAAATATATGCCCCTGTGGTAACGCTCGCCTTTTCTGAACACTGTTTCGTTTTTTAATATGTGTAACTCCTCAATATCAGTAAAGGAGTTAAGAATTTCGTTGTCTGGTATGTCGATAAAAAGTTTTTGTGTTTTGAGCTTAGTTAAAACACCTTTAGTTAATGAATAATGATTGCTAGCCATAATTAATAATACCTCAATTAATAGATTATTTTTATCTTAATTTAATTAAATCACATATTTATTATAAAATCAACTTTCTTATTAGACTTTTATGTTAAAGATGTAAATAATGTAAATATAATATAAATAATTATAAAATAGTAATCTTTATTAAGATAATATATTAAACTGCTTGACTATACATATTCAGTTATATAAAGTTAAATTATAGCAATTTGGAGTAATAGTATATGATATTAAATAATTACGCTTACAGATATATTAATGGTAAATTTGATGAAATTATTTTTTCTGATAAAAAAATAGATACTTTACTATCATTAGATGATAATATAGAATTAGTTGAAAGTAATATTGCTTCATTTGTAAATAACGGTTATGCTTTAAATATGCTGTTGTGGGGCGAAAAAGGTAGCGGTAAATCTACTTTGCTCAGACAAATGTCATTAAAATATTCAACTAAAGGGCTTGTAACTATTGAATTTTTAGATTATTCTATAGGTTCTATATATGAAATGTATAAAGTAGCACGCAACAATAACGATAAAAAAATTATGTTGTATATTGATGATATATCTTTTGATGAAACTACAGATTTTTATAGGCGGTTTAAGTCATCTGTTGAAGGTGGGCTTGAAGAAAAACCAGAAAATATTATCTTTGTAGTCACTAGCAATAAAAGACACATAATGACAGAAAAAACACTTGATACATCAGATATATATTCAAGAGACGATGTTAACGAGAGGACATCTTTAGAAGGGCGCTTTGGTATTGTAGTTAGATTTGGTATAATATCTAAAGAAGATTATCTAAAAATTGTAGAAATGTATTTAAAAAAATACAATGTCTGCTATAATGACTGGGAGCGTTTAGCAGAAAACTATGCTATAGATAGGGGTGGTAGAAATGGGAGACTGGCTAAACAATTTGCAAAATTCATTGCTATCACGTCGAGGAAATAAAGCGGGAGCAAAAAATATGAGAAGTGACTTAACAATTACAGTAAATTTATCAATTGAAAAATCTGGTGGCGATCAAGGGCTACCTACAGTTATAGATGCAGTTCAAAAAGCATTGGTTGAAATGTATCCTAACGCAGAAGTTGTTGTTAGAAAAGGTTTTTTTCAAACGGTTGATGCTATTGTTGCCAACGATCCAAGTGTAGAAGAAGATATAAGAAATATCGTTTTCGCTGCTAGGGATGCGGTTTTATCCCAATAATGAAGCGCCTTTTATTGCTAATAACGATATTTTTTGTTACTACTAATACGTTTGCAAATACCGATAATACAAGTTTATCAACTAACAAGCATAAGTATGAGTTTACAGCGGGTATTGGTATGACTGGTATGGAGGTAGAATCACTATCTAGTGGTAATGTTTTGTACAATCACCAAATTATACCGTATGCAAATGTTGAAGCAAAAGTCTGTTTTGGCAATTTTTGCCCAGAAATTAGGTTACAAAATTCATTTTCGTTTTATGGAGATATTGCGACATTAAATTTATCATATGACACGCTTAGTTTCTCAAAATATTATATAAAATTACCAACGATGATACCATTAAACTTTTTTTCATACCCAGCGATGATATTATTTGACTTTGAGTATGATAGCATTACAAACACTATGCAGTTAACGAGTGGTGCTAGGTTTGCTGGTGGATTACAAAGCTCAGGTACAAAATTTGCAGCAAACTATACAACTTTTACAGCAAGGTTATATGTAGATACGCCAGTTGTTGAAGTGCCATCACTTTTTGAACATGCATATTTTGGTGTGTATTACTCTTACATATCTAAGCCAGCAAGTGTTGCAGCAGGTATAACACCGTACAGTAATATCTTGATAGCTAACACGTATATAAATGCTGGTGGTATTTTTTACGATATTAAAAAGGATATGATTGTTAAAGGGCTAAATTTAGGCGTACTTGCACAAGTTGGTTACGGTGACCTAAATGTTTATGATGATTTTGGTATAGATAACGTCAAGTTTGGTAACTTGTACGGCTTAGTTGCATATAAAATAAACGTAGAAATAGGGTATCGCTATATTTTTAACAACGGTATTGGCGTCAATGCCAATGTTGGCGTAAATTATAATGGTTCAATAGATTTATTAGGTACTGCCGATCCAACACTGTACACAGTCAATACAGCTGGTTACTTCAAGTATTACGCTACACTAAATTTCGTATTTAGAAAGTAATCAAAATTATCAATTAATAATCGTTGCAAAATATTGCACAATATATTATCATTTAGCAAATTATTTGTATAAAGGAAAAATCATGAAATTGGATTTAAGCGTTATTAACGGTTATGAGCAAGAGATTCAATCTGCTAGCACCATTAACGAGTTAAACGAAGTTAAGGTCAAATACCTTGGTAAAAAAGGGCTTATAAGCCTATTAAACAAACAACTTGGCGGTATGCCACACGAGGAACGCCCAAAAGCTGGCGAAGAAATTCAAAAAGTACGTGGACAGTTTGAAGAAATTTTCGATGATAAATTTACAACTATCAAACGTAAAGAGCTAAACGAAGCTTTATCTAACGACTTTATTGATATTACTAAAGATGGATTTGCTTTCGAGCGAGGCTCACTACACCCATCAAATAGAGTGTACGATGAAATTGTCGATATTTTTACATCTGTTGGGTACGAAGTGACGACTGGTCCAGAGGTTGAAGACGACTACCACAACTTTGAAGCGCTAAACTTACCAAAAGACCACCCAGCTAGAGATATGCAGGATACGTTTTATATACACAATAATATAGTTTTGCGTACACATACATCACCTGTACAAGTACGTACTATGGAAAACAAAAAACCACCATTAAAAATTATTTCTCCGGGTACTGTTTATCGTTGCGATTACGATATGACACATACACCTATGTTTCACCAAGTGGAAGGGTTAGTTATAGATAAAGGCATAACTATGGGCGATTTGAAAGGTGCATTACGTCTGTTTGTTTCGCAAATGTTTGGTGACGATTTAGATGTACGTTTACGTCCAAGTTTTTTCCCGTTTACAGAACCATCGGCAGAAGTAGATATGGGCTGTGTACAATGTCGTGGTAAAGGTTGCCGTATGTGTAAAGGTACTGGCTGGCTTGAAATTGCAGGTTGCGGCATGGTTGATCCAGAAGTGTTTAAATTTGTTGGGATAGATCCTAACGAGTATTCTGGCTTTGCGTTTGGTATGGGTATTGAGAGGATTGCGTTACTCAAATACGGTATCGACGATATTAGGCTGATGTACGAAAATAGCTTAAAATTTCTTAAACAATTCTAGGAGCAATTTGGATGAATATTAGTATAAATTGGTTAAAACAATACGTTGATATAAACGATATTTCAATAGAAGATTTAGCGTCGGCTATTACACTAGCTGGCTTAGAAGTTGAAGGTATAAAAGCAACTGCAAAAGTTACAAATGTAGTTACGGCACAATGCTTAACTAGGGAAAAACACCCTAATGCAGATAAACTTAACTTATGTACAGTTACTGATGGTACAGATACGTACCAAGTTGTATGTGGCGCACCTAATATCGAAGCAGGGCAAAAAATTGCGTTTGCAAAAGTTGGTGCTGAGTTACCAGAAATAAAAATTAAAGAAGCAAAAATTAGAGATATTCAATCATTTGGTATGATATGTTCAGAATCTGAACTAGGTATAGATGGCGATAGCTCTGGAATTATGGTATTGCCAAGTGATACTGAACTAGGACTTGATATTAACGATATTCTAGGCTTAGGCGATACGATATTTGAGTTAAATGTTACACCTAACCGTCCTGATTGGCTTTCTGCTATTGGTGTTGCTAGAGAAGTTGCTGCTGTACTTAATAAACCTTTATCAGATAAAGTAAAATTACCAACAGTTAATTCAAACGATATAAGCGATATTACTGTTGATGTTAAAGAAATAGACAAATGCCCTATATATATCGCAAAAGTTATAAAAGGCATTAAAGTTGCACCATCACCATTTTGGTTGCAAGCAAGGTTGCGTGCTATGGGTGTTAGGGCTATTAATAATGTTGTTGATGTTACAAACTATGTACTTATGGAATATGGGCAACCGCTTCACGCTTTCGATATAAAGTCTATTGATAAAGGTATTGTCGTTCGTAATGCTAACCAAGGCGAAAAACTTGTTGCACTTGATGAAAAAGAGTACGAACTTGATAGCGATATGCTTGTAATTGCTGATAACTCAAAAGCACTTGCAATAGCTGGTGTTATGGGTGGCGAATATTCTGGCGTTAATAGCGATACTGATACGGTTGTGCTTGAGTGTGCATATTTTGAGCCGACTACAGTTCGCAGAACTTCTAAGAAATTAGGGCTTTCTTCTGATTCATCATATAGGTTTGAGCGTGGAATAGACCATGGTGCAACAGAGCAAATTGCAGAATATGCAGCAAATTTATTAGCAGAAATATGCGGTGGTGAAGTTATAGACGGTAGAGCTGGCAAAACCTATAAAGCATTTGAAATGTTGCAAGTAATTGCTAGCGTTAGCGAAGTAAACAACTTATTAGGTACTACAATCAGTAGCGAAGATATGGCTAGCTACTTAAATAGATTACAAGTTCCAACAGTTGCTAGTGGTGTTATGTTATCAGTTGATGTTCCAACTTTTCGCTCTGATATATATCGCATGCAAGATGTTGCAGAAGAAGTTGCAAGAATGTTTGGCTATGACAATATAGAAACAACTGTGCCAGCACTTCGCATAGATGCAGAGCCATTATCAAAACCATTGGCAGATACTAGGGCTGTACGTAACATATTGGCAGATTTAGGATTTTCCGAAGCTGTAAACTACTCGTTTATGGGTGTAGATTACTTAAAAATGTTTGATAGTAACGAAGATGACTATGTTAAGTTATTAAACCCAATATCTAGCGATATGGCGTGGTTAAGGACGCTAGTATTCCCATCAGTATTGAAAAACTTACAAACAAATAGAAACCAAGGCTACACAAATATACGTTTGTTCGAGCTTGCATTTGCATATAAATCAAACGGGGCAGATAAATTAGCTACAGAAACACAAAAGCTATGTTTAGGTGTTATGGGCGATTTTATGCCGCTATCATGGATAGGCGATGCAAAAGTTGATACATTTTACTACTTGAAAGGTATTGTTGATAATGTTTTATCGTACTTGAACGTAAAAGCTGATTATACAAGATTGAGCGACGTTGCTTACATGCATCCGGGTAAATCTGCTATTATTTCTATTAACGGCGAAAATATAGGCTTTTTAGGTGCGTTGCATCCAGAATATATGGAAACGCTTGATATGAAAGCGCCTGTATATATTGCAGAAATTGACTTTGAAAAGCTTTCGAGTTTATCAAATGCTAGCAAGTTTGAATATACTAAATTTTCTAGGTTTCCATATGTAGAGCGTGATTTAGCTGTGATTGTAAAATCTGATATATCTTCTAAAGATGTGTTAGATGTCGCAAAAAGTATAGATAAATTAGTGCATAATGTGGTACTATTTGATGATTACTCTGGTAAGGGTATTGACGATGGTTATAAGAGTATTGCTTTTAGGTTAGTTTTCTCTGATATTACTAAAACATTGAGCGATGATGAAATTAACCCTATATTAGATAAAATTTTATCTAATTTGAAAGATAAATTCGGTGCAGAGTTAAGATAACAACTATATAAGTGAGGCTTGTATGGGTAAATTTTTAAAGGTTAACTTGTTGGTAATGTTAATATTATCACCAACAGTAGCAAATAGCTTAGCAAATGATTATTGGAATAAAGAGCTGATGAGGGCAATATTGTCTAGCGATATTACATCAGTTGATGAAGCTGTATCAAAGGGCGCAAATATAAACATGGCTGATGATTATGGTAATACTCCACTAATACTTGCGACTGATTTAGGTCATTTTGATATTGTAAAGCTTTTGATTGATAATAAAGCGACAATAGATTTACCAAACAAGCATGGCTATACCCCTTTAATGCTTGCACTAACAAGCGGACATCGTGATATTGGAATCATGTTGCTACGTGAAGGTGCAGATGTAGATAAGCAAAATATTTATGGCACTTCGCCACGTATGTATTTGAAAGTGCTTGGCTTTTTCAATGTTGATGAATATTTGTCTGGCGATAAACCAGCGTTTTCAACCGTTGTTGATGATAGAGGCGCTAGAAGTGGCACAATGACAGTTAACACAAATCCGCTATGGTTGCAAAATGTCAACGAGCTTATGCTTACAGGCGATTATGATGCAGTTACAAACTACTTGATTGAGTTATCTGAACAAGGCAACCATGAAGCATCTTATATGCTTGGTGGGCTTTTGATTACTAGCGGTAAAATTGAAAGCGGTTTGATATGGCTGAAAATGGCATCACAAACTAAAAACCCAGAACTTTTATATCAGATAGCCAGGCTTGTTATTAATGATGAAATTACATACGATGCAGAGCTTGGTATATCATCATTGATACGTGCTATGGATGCAGGTGTTGTGCCAGCAAAATCGGCTTATGCTAGGTGTTTGTTGTTTGGTATTGGCGTTGATAGAAATGTTGATAGGGCATTAATCTTATTTAACGAAGCTATTGACGAAGGTAACCTTGAAGCACTTTATTATAAAAGCATGATGTACTTAAACGGTGTTGGCGTACCGATGAGTGTCCACACAGGTAGGGCGTTGATGATAGAAGCTGCACACTTAGGCTATGGTGATGCTATAGACTACCTTAATGAAAAAGAGTTTGAAAAATTTGCAACACGATTAGAGAACTCAACAATCAGCGATAAACCAAAACTGAAAGTGTATTTACCTTCAATAAATGCACCGTTAATATTATCAGAAAATAAATGTGATACTTATAGCTTAGTAGATACTTTTAACAATGCATACAATATTGATAGAGTTACGCTTTGTTATCCCGGCGATGCTACTATCCGTATCACGTACAATATAGCTAGTAGAATACCTAAAGACGATTTAGAATATTTACATTTAATAGCTAAAAAAGCAATATTTAGAACTGTACAAGGTAATTAATTTATATGATAAAAAATTTGTTTGTATTTATTTTTGTTGTTAGTATCACTGTGCCATTATACGCACAAGATGCATTAAACAACAGCATTGATGTAGCATTTGAACATTATTCCGTTGGTGGCTATAGCGAGGCAGCACCTCTTTTTGAAGAAGCTTACAATATCTTAACCACAATAGAGCAAAACGACTATAAAGGGCGTTTCAAGCTTGCTTTATATACAGGGTTATCTTATAAACACGCCAATAATTATAAACTGGCTAGCTACTGGTTTGCTACAAGTATCGAGCATGCAAAAGTGCTGGATGATAGCTACTCTATTGCAATTATAAACACATATCTTGCTGATACAGAGCGTTTACAAGGTAATTTTAATAAGGCTATTGAATATTATAATGTGGCAAGATCGTTAGATATGCTAGATGATAAAGATATAGCAGCTGTTTACTACGGTTTAGCGTATAGTTATAATAAACTTGGCAATACATTTGAAGCTGTTTCGATGTGTAACAAAGTTATCACTAACGAAATTTTTAGTAGAACAGATAAACTAAGGCTGTTATGTGATGTTGTTGTTGCAGATTCATATTTAGCTAACGAGGATTACTCCGAAGCATTAAAAATATACGGACACGTGAACGATATTGCTATTGCAAAAAACTATACAAATATCCAAATTGATGCGCTAATTGGGCATGGCATAACTTCTGATAAGTTGAAATTTTATGATATTGCTAGGCATAGCTTTGAAGATGCACTTTTAATATCTATCGAAAATAATTATTATGAATATATCGGCGAAATATCAGAGCATCTGTTACCATTAATTAATAAATCACGTAGCGTACATGAAAATATTGCTGAAGAAATAGATAATTACGGAAACTCGCTAACATTAATTGAAAGCGACATAAGCATGAAAATATGGAAACTAGCTGTAGATTACTATATGCTGGATAAAAATTACGACAACATGTACGACGTTGCAGAAAATATTTTTGGGTATGCTGGTTTTTCTAGTTCTGATAAATACATGTTTATCGGCTTGTATTACATGGGTGTTGCATCGTATTACTTGAAAGAGTATGTCGATTCTGCAAAATATGTTGCAAGTGCGATAGTAATTGCTGAACGTATTGGCAATAGCGACTATTTATCAACATCTTATGCACTTCAAGCAGAAATATATGCTAAGAACAATGATTATAGCAATGCGTCACTTTCAATGCAACAAGCGTATGAACTAGCTAGTGATTTAGATATTAGGGCACAGTATAACAAGAGGCTTATTAATATCAATTCTATGATATCTGGCATAAAATCAAGTAGTAGTGATAAAGATATAGTAATATTTTCTATTAAATAAATTACAATAATAAATAAAACTGGGGAGCTTAAATTGCTAGGCTGAGAGGAAGTGTTATACTTCGACCCTTTAACCTGATGTGGATAATGCCAACGTAGGGAACAAGGTTTGTTTACAATAATTTTTTCTTTCTAGCCCCCAAGTCTTGAGGGAGCTTATGAAATACACAACACAAATGAACGCCGCACGCAAAGGCATAATCACACCAGAAATGGAACACGTTGCAAAAGTAGAACGTATTGAGCCAGAAGTTTTACGCCAGCAAATAGCTGGTGGTTCAGTAATCATACCATGCAACAAAAACCATAAAAGTATATCTCCAAACGGGATAGGTAATACACTTCGTACAAAAATCAATGTTAATTTAGGCACATCTCGTGATTTTTCTAGCTTAGAAATAGAGCTACAAAAAGTGCAAAACGCTGTTGATATGGGTGCAGAAGCTATTATGGACCTAAGCTCGCATGGCGATACTCGCAAGTTTAGGCGTATGCTAACATCACAATGTAGTGCAATGATAGGTACTGTGCCGATATATGATGCTGTTGTTTACTACCACAAAGCACTAGCAGATATTACAACTGATGAATGGATAGATGTTGTACGCATGCACGCAGAAGATGGTGTTGACTTCATGACGATACATTGCGGTATAAACCAATCAACAGCTAGTAAGTTTAAGAATAATAAAAGGCTTACAAATATTGTTTCTCGTGGCGGTTCAATTATATTTGCTTGGATGGAGATGACAGGTAAGGAAAACCCATTTTATGAAAGGTTTGATGAAGTGCTTGATATATGTAACGAATACGATGTTACACTTAGTTTAGGCGATGCGTGCAGACCGGGCAGTATTGCAGATGCAACAGACGCATCACAAATTGAGGAGCTTATTGTGCTAGGCGAGCTAACAAAACGTGCATGGGAAAAAGATGTTCAAGTAATGATAGAAGGGCCGGGGCATATGCCAATAAACCAAATTGCAGCAAATATGGAGATACAAAAGACATTGTGCCATGGTGCACCGTTTTATGTTTTAGGACCATTAGTTACTGATATAGCACCGGGATATGACCATATAACAGCCGCCATTGGTGGAGCGATTGCCGCAACAAGCGGTGCTTCGTTTTTATGTTACGTTACACCAGCAGAACATTTATGTTTACCTAGCATAGATGACGTGAAAGAGGGGATAATAGCAACAAAAATTGCAGCACACGCAGCCGATATTGCAAAAGGTATAAAGGGTGCTAGCGATATTGATTATGCGATGAGTACAGCACGCAAAAACTTAGATTGGGAAACGATGTTTTCGTTAGCGATACATAGCGAAAAAGCTCGCAAATATAGGGAAGATACACCGCCAGAAAAGGAAGATACGTGTAGTATGTGTGGCAACTTTTGTGCAGTTAAAAATATGAACAAAATATTAGCAGGCGAAAAAGTATCAATCTTTGATGAATAAGAATATACCATAAATAGTTGTTTAAGCACTTATAATTTGTGATATAATTACACAATATTGAGATTATAGGTGCTTATTATGTCAAAAGGTTGTGTGTTAGTTACAGGTGCATCAGGGTTTGTTGGCAAAAATGTTGTAAAAGCGTTGTTAAATGATGGATATAAAGTAAAAGCATTATCAAGAAACAAGCCTAATGACGCTATATTTAACGATGTTGAGTTTATCACGTGTGATATATTAGATTATAACGCATGGGCAAAGCACGCACAAGATGTAGACACAATCATACATCTAGTAGGCATTATTAGGGAAATACAAAGCCAAAATATTACTTTTGAACGATTACATGTAGAGGCAACACAAGCAGTAATAAACGTATGCAAACAATCTAATGTGGATAGAATAGTGCATATGTCTGCAAACGGTGCATCGCCAAGTGGCGTTTCAAACTATCAACGCACAAAGTTTCAAGCAGAAGAAATTGTTGAAAAATCTGGTTTGCGATATACAATATTTCGCCCGTCGTTGATATGTGGTGATGACGATAAGTTTTTCAATATGTTGCGTGAGCAGATGGATAAGTATTCATTCTTGCCAATTTTTGGTAACGGTTGGTATATGTTGCAGCCTGTTAGTGTTATTGATGTTGCAAAATGTTTCGTAAAGAGTATTGATAGTGAAGAATGTATTAACAATATCTTTCACTTAGGTGGCGAAAAAGTTTATAGTTATCAGCAGATTATTAATATGATTGCAGATACATTTGATAAGAAAATCTATACACCACACGTGCCATTAATGCTAGTAAAAAGTGCGACAAGGTTGATGGCATTTTCTAAATCGTTCCCAGTAACGATAGACCAGTTGAATATGCTTGTTGAAGGTAATATCTGCCCAGAAACAGAAGTATTTGATATTCTAGATATTAAACGCCAAGATATGCAATTAAAATAAGCCCTCGTTTTCACAAGGGCTTGTAACATTTAACCAATTACGGTTTTCTTATTAACTTTGGTGCTGTGTTATCATCGTCACCAGCAACAAATTCAAATGAAACATTATCAGGTATATTATTATTCAATATCCGTAAAGCATCTGAATCTGTAGCATTAGCATTTAATTTACTAATTGCATCAATAATATAAACATTAACATCTGTGCCAGAGCCTTCGTTCCCACCAATAGCACTCACTGAGCTATTTATTGAAGAATTTTGTAATGAATAACCTGCAATAATATTGCCTAAATTTCTATTAACAATACCGCCACGATCAGTGCCATTTATTTTACCAATATTATATGTTGATGTTATCGTATTACTTGAACTATTAAGTCCGGTTATACCTCCTGTATCTGAATTATGACTGGTTATTTCACCTTAGTTATAACATACAGTAATTTCTCCGCTATTATCCCCAGCTATACCACCAGTCCTACTATGACCTGTAATATTGCCGCTATTGGAGCTTGCAATAATTTTTGCATTATTACTGCCTACGATGCCACCAGCATAATCACCTATGCTTGTTACAGTTGCAGAGTTGTGTGTATATGTTATTTTGCCATAGTTGTAATTAACAATACCACTAGCATATTTATTACCTTTTATGTTAGATTTGTTATCAGTAGATACATTTTCAATTTCTCCACTACTGTCTAATCTATAAGCAACACCTGCAGCAGCAGCTTGACTGTCAATACTAATATTATCAAACTTAACATTTTTTACTGTACCGTAAATATTACTAAAGAAAGCTAAGTTATCGTTTAATTGTTCATGCATTGCAACGTTAGTTATAGTATGGTTATCGCCATCAAATATGCCATAATAATCATTAAACTTCACCCAGTTGCTAGAATTATCACTATTTAGATTAAATGTGATATTATCAGTAAGTATTGCATTTAGTGAGTTATTATCATTATTGACAGCTTCACGGAACGCTACTAAACCATTAGCTTTAAAAATTTCCCAAGTGTTACCGACTATTCTATGCCCTGCTGCTTCTACTGTAACATTTATTGTTGCTGAAAATGCATTGTCTTCTGTAGATACAGTTATTGTAGCATTATCTTCATTATTATAACTTGTAATTGTTCCATTATCACTAACAGATACAATACTTTCATCACTAGATGAAAAATTAAGGCTAGGATATTCTGCATTGATAGGATTTGTTTCAACAATCAACTTAGCAGTGTTATCTGGTGTAATAGATATTTCGTTTTCAGTAAAACTTATGCCCCTAAGTTCGATAGGTTTTCTGTCAAGTTTTGGTGCATTTTGTCCGCCATCAGTGAACTTATATCCATAACCGTATTTAATTAAGTATTCATAATCATCAATAGCATTATTTAATTTAGTTAAGTTGTCAGTAGTATTCATCAAGCTAACATTATCAACACTACTAACATTATCTGTTGTTCCAGTATCTGTATTAATAGCTGTAACACCACTTAATGCAAAACTCCCATTAACTGTACCTTCATTCTCATAAGCAATACCTCCAGCATTTCCATTCAATTGACCTAGATTGTATGATGATATTACATTAGCACCTACGGCATTCGACAAAACTACACCGCCAACTGTACTACCTGTAATATTGCCACTGTTGTAACTTGCAATAATTGCACCACCTGTATCATTTATAGCTACTACACCGCTAGCATTTGAAGTAGAGCGTGTACTTATTACATTTGCGTAGTTACGTGCATTTATTACTGTGCCGTTGTTTTCATAGACTATACCGCTAGCATTAGTGATAGCTACAATACTAGAGTTACTATCAATAGATACATTCTCAACTAAACCACCCCTTTCTAATCTATTAACAGCACCAGCAATATAAAGTTGTCCCTCAACACTGATGTTCTCAAACGTAACATTTTTTACTGTGCCATAAACATAATTAAATAAAGCTAGATTATTTTTTAATTCTTCATGTATTGCTACATTTGTTATTGTATGGTTGTCACCATCAAATATGCCATGATAAGTAGTGATTTGTTGCCAGTTACTAGAATTATCACTATTTAATTCTAGTGTGATATTCTGCATAAGTTTTGCATTTAATGAGCGATTATCGTTGGAAACTTCCTCATAAAAAGCGTATAAACCTTTTGCGTTATAAATTTCCCAACTGCCATCACTAACTACTTTGTAGCCTGCTTCAGGGATAATAATACCGCCTGTGCTACCACTGCCATCATCACTACATGCTGATAGCATAAACAATAACGCCATTAAAAGCGTCATAAATACTAAATTAAGTCTTATCATTTTTACCTCATATTTAAAGTTATCAACAATATATATTGTAGATCAAAAAAATGTGCTGAGTAAATAGGGTAAAGACATGCTTTGCTCTGTTTGCTCAACACATATTAATTATAGTTATTTACTTTTTGAGTAATGGAAATCCAAGTTCCTCTCTGTTTTCTAAAAACTTTTCTGCACATGCTTTTGCTAATGCTCGCACCCTTGCAATATAGCCTGTACGCTCTGTTACAGAAATAGCACTCCTAGCATCTAACAAGTTGAACGTATGGCTACACTTTAGGCAGTAATCATACGCTGGCAACGGTAGTTTTTCTTCAGCTAAACGTAAACACTCTTTTTCGTATGTATCAAACAAACTAAAAAGGGTTGGCACATCGGCCAACTCAAAGTTGAATTTAGAAAACTGTACTTCGTTTTGGTGATAAACTTGCCCATATGTAACATTCTCGTTCCATTTTAAATCATACACAGATTCAACTTGTTGCAAGTACATACAAATACGTTCTAAGCCATATGTAATTTCGCCTGAAACTGGTTTTAAATCAATACCGCCAGCTTGTTGGAAATAAGTAAATTGAGTTATCTCCATGCCATCAAGCCATACTTCCCAACCTAAGCCCCATGCACCTAGTGTTGGTGACTCCCAAT
>CAYJIW010000038.1:8300-15658 GCA_964370335.1 uncultured Deferribacteraceae bacterium | reverse complement strand
CACGCAACCATATTGTTAAAATCCGCCCACTATTTCAAGCAGCGATAGAAAACGCTGGCATTAACAAAGAAGACATAGACTTAATTAGTGTCACCAACTCGCCCGGACTTATCGGTGCGTTATTTGTTGGTGTATCGTTCGCAAAAGGGCTTGGATATGCGTTAAAACGCCCTGTTATGCCCATAAACCACTTATCTGGCCATATATTTTCGGCAGAACTTTCACATAAAGACTTAAAACCGCCATACATTGCGCTTGTCGTGTCAGGTGGGCATACCCATATTTATGACGTTGATGAAGCGCTTAACTTTAAGCTACTTGGCAGAACGGTCGATGATGCCGCTGGTGAAGCATTTGACAAAGTAGCAAAAATGATGGGTGGTACATACCCCGGTGGTAAATACGTGCAAGATATTGCTGAGAAAGGTAATAAAAACGCAATACGGTTTCCAATATCTTTTAAAGATGAAATAAAATTTAGCTTTAGTGGTTTGAAAACAGCAGTTTTAACAGCACTAAACAAAGGTGAGCATACCATAGAAGATATTGCCGCATCGTTCCAACATACAGTTGCAAAAACACTATACGCAAAAACATTGCAAGCTGCAAAACTATACGGTAGAAAAAATGTTGTAATTGGTGGCGGTGTCGCTTGCAATTCAGAAGTGCGTAAGCTGTTTAGCGAAAGTAACGACTTCACAGCATATATACCAGAGTTTAAACATTGCACAGATAATGGCGAAATGATAGCATACTCGGCATATAAATTTTACAAGTTCCGCAACTTTTTAGACTATACAGGCTCTGCAAAAGATACAAGCCATGAAATCTAACCGCAACTTTTATAAAGAAAATTTAGCAAAAAATGATATGGTAGCTGCACCACTAGCAGGCATATCACACCTACCCTTTCGACGTATTTTACGTAAATATTTTGATGGTATAATTTATAGCGAAATGATGTCTGTCGAAGGTATCGCACGCAAAAATCCAGAAAGTACAGAGTTTTTAGATAGAATAGATAACGAAAGCCCGCTTGTGTTTCAACTGTTCGGCGGTAAAGCTTCAGCGTTTGTTGAAGCTATAAAAATCGCAGAAGATATTACAAATGTTGAAGCGTTCGATATAAACATGGGTTGCCCTGTCAAAAAGGTTATAAAAGCTGGCGGCGGTTGCTCGCTACTTGGCGATTTGCCACGCATGAAAGATATTGTGCAAGCAGTCCGTAGCGCTACAGATAAACCATTCTCCGTAAAAACTAGGATAGGGCTTGAACATAACTCGCTAGTATATAAAGAAGTTCTTAAAATAGTAGAGGGCGAAGGTGCAGATGCGCTAACGATACACGCACGCACAAAGTCAGATATGTTTGGTGGCACAGTTCGCCTAGATATTTTACAAGAGATGGCTAGCATGGCTAATATCGCCTTGATTGGTAACGGTGGCGTTATTGATAAAGCAAGCTATGACGATATGAAAGCAACAGGCGTCGACGGAGTTATGATAGCACGTGGAATGATGAAAGCGCCTTGGATATTTGAAAGCATACGCAACAATAAATCCGCTATCGGCTACCTACAGCCTATACAAATACGTGAACTATTGCTTGAAATGTGGGGCTATATGCTAGAACACGCAAACGGAGTACCACAAAAACAAACACACTACATGCACATATTGCGTAAGTTTGCAGTATGGTTTTGTAAAGGCATGGAAGGCGCTGTTGATTTCAGGGTAAGCATATATAAAACTCAAACAGATGAAGAAGTTATAAGTATCATAAATAATTTTTATAGGTAGGGCTACCTTATGGCAAATGTCAGAACTGTCAAATATAGCGAAGCAGAAAGTGCAGAATTTTTAGAAAACTTAAAGAAAAGCAAACTATTATGTTTGCAATATAATGCTCTATCATATGAACAAAAAGACGAAAAAACAGCGCTGATCAAGAAGCTTTTTGGCAAAACTGGCGACTCGTTTTTAATTGAACAAAACTTGTTTTGTGACTTAGGCTTTAACGTCGAAATAGGCGAAAACTTCTACTCCAACCATAACTTAACACTACTTGATTGCGATAAAATCACTTTTGGTGATAACGTCTTTATTGGTCCAAACTGTGGCTTTTATGCTGTCGGTCACGCTGTTGATGCTACAGAACGCAACGATAGAGTCTATACCCTATCGCCTATCACCGTTGGCAATAACGTATGGATTGGTGGACATGTTAGCGTAATGCTCGGCGTAACTATTGGCGATAACTCGGTTATTGGCGCTGGTAGCGTCGTCACAAAAGATATACCCGCAAACTCGGTTGCAGTCGGTAACCCATGCAAAGTTATTAAAAGTATCTAGGTGCAATAATGACTGAAAAAGAAAAAATGTTAGCTGGCTTATTATATAATGCTGGCGATGAAATACTCGTTAGCGAAAGGCTACGTTGCAAAAATATGTGTTTACAATATAATTCGTCACTAGATGAAAATATTATAAAAGAATTATTCGGTAAAATTGGCAAAAATTTCTATATAGAACCAACTTTTTTTTGTGATTATGGCTATAATATGCACGCTGGTGATAACTTAATAATTAAGCATAATAGCGTGTTTTTAGATGTTTGCAAAATCACCATTGGCGATAATGTGCAAATAGGTGCTAATTGTGGCTTTTATGGCGCAGGTCACCCTGTAGATACTAGCGAACGTATCGCTGGCGCAGAATTTGGCAAACAAATAACTATCGGCAATAACGTCATAATTGAAAATAATGTATGCATCGCTAACGGCGTAACAATAGGCGATAACTGCACCATCGGTACTGGTAGCGTAGTCACAAAAGATTTACCAGCAAACTCATACGCAACTGGTAACCCGTGTAAAGTGGTTAAAAAAATAGGTGAATGATGAAATTACAAAAAAAGTATGATTTGATATGTTCTCTTGGTGGAAATTGCTCTGCTGCACACAATTTACGTTACCGTGGTATGCGTAAATTTTCGCTACCATTTGATTGGCTATATATTAATTCAATGAAACCTATCGAGTATTTATCCGAAGGATTTAAGGATAATTTTGAAAACTTTTGTAAAAAAGAAAATCTAAAACAAATTGAACAGAATAATAGTCATATGGATTTTGTTAGTTATGCCGATACTTATACTGGTTACTATTTTGTAAATCATTTCACTAGACCTGTTGAAAATACAGATGAATTTGAAATTTTTAATGCAAAAAATCAACTTCGTATTAAGCGATTACTTAATAAGCTATCATCTGCTAAATCAGCTTTATTCATTTTAAATACATATACCGAGATGAATACCGCTAATGAATTAAAAAAATTGAATGATGTATTAAAGCAAAAATATCCTAATCTATCAATAGATTTTTACGTTTTAGAGTTTCAATGTAATAATGATGAGCATTTTGTTGAAAGTAACATTACTATTAATAAATATAAAAGAACTATGACAAGCGAGGAGTTTCATACAACATCTGATGCTTGGGATTTTTTAGGAAAAGTTGGCAAGCTTGAGTTGACAAAAAAATATATTAAAAGAAAAATTAAAAAAATAATTAAAATTGTTAGATAAAATATGAAAAAAATTACGATTATTACATCATTACAAAAAAAACGGAGTAATTTAAAATATTTTTTTGAATGTGTTTCAAGCATTACTAAAATATGTTTGTATTCTTTGTATAACAAGCAAAAGTATTTAAAATATAAAGAAAAACTAAATATCTTGCTAACATATGGTAATATTGAACTTGGCGGACACAGTGCCATGTTACTAAGTTTGATTAGAGGCTTCCAAACTGCTAATATAAAATATGTGCTTAATCCTAATGTAGATGATATTACTGAAAATGTTTTAATCTGTTGGGTAAATTATGATGAGTTTCAAACAATAATTAGCTTGAAGTCTCAAGGTATAATTAAAAGATTGATATGTACACCAATATCTGCTAGTTATGATTACGAAAAAATGATGCCCTTAATGGCAAATTCTAAAGAAGTTAATAGTTTTTTAGTTGCTTCTAAACCTATTATATCAGTTGTTGAAAAGCAATTTACTATTAAAGATTTAAGTGTTTTTAAAGTTTGGATTTCTGGTGTTCAGAAATATGAATTGAATAGGAAAAAACAATTAAAGCATAAAGTATTATACTATAATAAAATAAGACCATTAGATGAAAAAATAATAGAGTTATTTAAAAAGCTTGATATTGAATATATTATTATAAAATATGGTTCATATGTGTTTTCTAGCTACGTAAAAGAATTAAATAGTGTAGATATTGCAATATTTGATACTGCTTTTGAAACTCAAGGACTAGCATTAGCAGAAGCGTGGATGCAAAATGTACCAACATTAGTGCGTAAAGTTACGGACGGTGATGGACAAAGTTCTGCACCATATTTAACAGATGATACAGGTCTATTTTTTGATAATATTACTGAACTAGAGAGTATATTATTAAATTATAAAAATGATCCAACACTCTTTTTATCAAAGTTTAAACCGCATGAGTGGGTTAGTAATAATATGACAGATGAGATTAGCGCAAAAGCATTAATAAAGTTTTTTGAAGGTTAGCCTACCTATTCTCATAAACTAAATCTACTATACCGTTATAATTAATTGTTGATTTTAATTTCAATTTAATATTTTTATTTGTAGTAAATAGCTTTATCCCCTCGCCCAATATTACAGGGATTGTAGATATATGGTATTCATCTATTAAATCATTTGTTATCAACTGGTTAGCTATGTTAGCACCGCCACAAATCCATATGTTTTTACCAGATTGCTGTCTTAAAAAGTTAATAAATTCACATAAATTATCGTTAGTAATTATAATTTCATCATTATCTGATTTAATATCTTTACTTGTAAATACATATGTCGTTTTGCCAGCATAAACCCAGCTATCAACAGATAATTCTGTAATAATTTGATTATACGTGCTGTAACCTAAAATAACGGTATCAATAGTGTCGATAAATTCAGGATAGCTACCCATATTATCTTTATCGCTTCCGTCGCCTTGTAGCCAGTTTACATCGCCATTTTTATCGGCAATATAGCCATCTAGACTTGTTGCAATGTACAATATTACTTTACGCATAATACACCTCTATTTTTTATTTGCTGGGTCAGTTAATTCAGGTATAGCACCACCGGCAATCGCCCATAAATATATACTAGCGACGCTACCATACGGTGAATATCGCTTTGCATACTTAGCGAATAACTTTTTATCAATCTTTTTGTGACGATATAGCATGCGCATGCCACGTATAATTGCAAGGTCACCATAACTTAATATATTTGGGCGTTGCATCGTAAACAATAGTAACATTTCAGCAGTCCAAACACCTATACCATTCAAACTAGACAATGTTTTTATAACGTCATCATCGCACATGTTGTGTAGTGCATCAATATCAAGGTGGTTACTAGCGACTTTATCAGTAAAGTTTTGTATATATTCCACCTTTCTAAATGACATACCAAGTTGCTGTAAGTCGTTAGTATTAATAGCAGATACACTTTCGACGCATACGTTATTATTAGTAATATCAAGCAACCTATTCCATATGGTAACTTGTGCTTGCGTAGATATTTGTTGCCCTATTATGTGCCTGATAATAGACGAAAATATATCGTTGCTAACAGGTCGCTCAAGGTAGCCTAACCTATCAATAACACTAGCAAGTTTTTTATCACGTTTTTTAAGATGTTCAATCTCGACATCACCATATTGAAAAAACAATGCATATACCCCTATAATTAATAAGATATTATTGTACAAAATCACACAATTTGCAATAATAATTGTGATTTTCGATATTTAAGATATAATATGATTAAGGAGCGATTATGAATAATGAATTAATATTTATTGGTGAGATTAAGACGCCATACAAAACTATTGACGACTGCCCAAATAACGTTACGCCTGATGGGGTAGACTGTCAACTTATTTTAAAAGATGAATTTAAAAACGGACTTTTCGGGCTAACAGCTGGGCAAAATATATTGATACTCTACTGGCTTTATAACGAAAATAGACGTACTGGGCTTGGTACATCTAGGCATAGTGGCGAAACTAAAGGAACATTCGCTTTGCGTACCCCAAAACGCCCAAACCCTATAGGTGCTGCTACCTTAAAGATTGAAAAAATTGAAGATAATGTTGTGCATGTTAAGGGGTTGGATTGTGTGGATGGGACGTATCTGTTAGACATTAAAATTGACATGAAATAGATTTATATTAAATTAATGGTGTCTTTTTTATTCTAGCTAGGCGGCTTTGCAAGTCATGACAGGAGCGTACACTGAACGTACGTGACTGAATGACGAGCAAAATAACAACGCTAGAATAAAAAAGACACCATTATTTGATACTTAAAGCATTACGTACAGCACCAATTATAATATAAATCAAGTTACTGTATTTTTTTAACTTTCGTTGTATTTTTTTGTATAGCTAGCACATTTTTTCCTTGTATATTTTGTATAGTCACTACACTTTTTCCTTGTATTTTTTGTAATTTCATGTTCTACTACAGTAATAGTATTTACAAAACATATAAAAGCTGATAGGTGAAATCGTGTATAGATACGCACTTAACGAACTACAAATATGGAAAAATAAGCCAGACCGTAAACCGCTTATTATTGAAGGTGCTAGGCAGGTTGGAAAAACTTGGCTCATGAAAGAGTTTGCTAACTCATTTAATGATTTTATCTACATAAACTTTGATAATAATAGCATAATGCAAGAGTTGTTTTCTAATAACATAGATATTGACAGAATTATTCTCGGATTGGAAGTTTATACTAATAAGAAAATCACAAAAGAAACTTTAATTATTTTTGATGAAATTCAAGAAGTCCCTAAAGCACTTACTTCGTTAAAATATTTTTATGAAAATGCCCCTGAATACTATATTATTTGTGCTGGCTCTTTGCTTGGGCTTGCTTTGCATGGTGGCACATCATTTCCTGTTGGTAAGGTGGAGTTTATAAAATTATATCCGCTTTCTTTCAATGAATTTTTGCTTGCAAATGATAAAGAGCGGTTAGTTGATTTGATTAATTCAAAAAATTTCTCACTTATTGCAACCTTTAAAAACCAATACATAGAAGCTTTAAAGCAATATTACTTTGTTGGCGGAATGCCTGAAGCTGTTTCTTATTTTAGCCAATTTAAAGATTTTAATGAAGTAAGGTCAATCCAACAAAGGATTTTAAACGCTTATGAACAAGACTTCTCTAAACATGCACCATATAACCTTGTGCCAAAAATCCGTATGGTTTGGAACTCTATACCATCACAGCTGGCAAAAGA
>CAYJIW010000038.1:0-8290 GCA_964370335.1 uncultured Deferribacteraceae bacterium | reverse complement strand
TTTATGGGCTATTGCGTGAAGGTGCAAGGGCAAAAGACTTTGAAGATGCAATTATGTGGCTATCTGACTGTGGGCTTGTTCACAAAGTTTCACGTATAACTACCCCACACATACCATTAAAAGCGTATGAGAATTTAAAGAGTTTTAAACTGTTTATGCTTGATGTTGGACTGCTTACGTGTATGTCTGGGCTAGATGCAAAAGTCTTGCTTGAAGGCGATAACTTGTTCATAGAGTTCAAGGGTGCATTAACAGAGCAATACGTGTTACAAATATTAAAAACTATGAACAAAAATGTTTATTACCACACAAACGAACGTGCAAGTGCAGAAATAGACTTTCTACTTGACGACGGTCAAAACGTTATACCACTTGAAGTTAAAGCAGGAACTAACCTTAAAGCTAAAAGCCTAAAAACATATCGTGAAAAATATAACCCTAAACATAGTGTAAGAATATCAATGGAAGATTATAAAGATGATAACAGTTTAGTTAACATACCCTTATACGCTATTGAAGTATTGTAAAAAACCGCTAACGTATTGCTAGCGGTATAGTAATTAAAATTGGTTTTTTCTATCGACCATATGTTTTATTGATAGTAACGTAAACGCTAGCCCTGCTAGTGCATGCCAACGCCTACCAAAAAATAACGAGCCAACCGTCATACCAAAAGTAGCTGTTAATGCTGCAAGTTCCTCTTTTCTATCAAGTAAATTAAATGGCTTAGCACAACTTTTTTTAGGTGATGTTTCTTCCTCGCCAAATGTTGATTGAAACATATCCATAGCTGTTAAAAGCATGCCTTCATCAACAACTTCTGTATCGTAAGTTATTAATACACCACCAGTTTTTAAGTTTGGCGTAATAGAAGTAATCCCATCAACAGTTTTTGATAACATCAATAACGTATCAACATTTTCTTGCGCTTTAAATGCGTTTGCTCTAATTCTAACTCGTCCCGGTATGTAGCTAACTAACATGTTCACTCTCGCTATTTGTATTTATTGGGAAAGGTTTTAAGCTATTCATAGATAGCGATGCAGTTGTCGCATTATGTAGCATTGCAGATACTGCTGGCGTAATTAAACCAACTAAGCTACCTGCTAAAAATAATGTATTCCAACCTACAGAATGCCAAAAACTTTTCTTTATTTTAACTAATGCCGATTTTGATATTTCCCTTGCAACTAGCAACCCAGATAACTCACCGTTCATAAGCACAATATCTGCAATTTCTCTAGCTATATCAGCACCTTCAACCATTGCAATGCCAACATGTGCAGATGATAACGCTGGCGAATCATTTATGCCATCGCCAACCATAGCAACAGTATAGCCTTGCTTTTTTAACTTATTGATATATTTAGCTTTATCTTCTGGTAGCAATCCAGATTTATACTCTTTTATGCCTACTTGTTTTGCTATACTTGCAGCAGTAGATTCCGCATCGCCTGTAAGCATTACAACCTTTTTAAATCCATCTTTCTTTAACGATTTAATAACTGATTTTGCATCTTCTCTAACGGTATCTTGTATAAATATTGCGCCTGCAACTTTTTTATCTATACCAACGTAAAGTGCTGATAATCCTTTAGCAGTTCTTTTGCTAATTTCTTGTTTATCTTTATCGCTAATTGCAATATTTTCATCTTCTAGGACAAAATGTTCGCTACCGATAACTACACGCTCATTATTCCAATGTGATGCGATACCATGTGCGACGATATAATCAACTTGTGTATGTTCTTCTTGGTGTTGCAAGTTTTTTTCTTCCGCAGCATGAACGACAGCTTGTCCAACTGGGTGTGCAAAATGTTCTTCTTAACAAGCAGAAATTTTTAATATTTCATCGCTACTTCTATCAGAAAAACTAAGCACTTCAATAACTTGTGGTTTTGCTTGTGTAAGTGTACCAGTTTTATCAAATATGATAGCATCCGCATTTGCGATAGCTTCCATAAACTTGCCACCCTTTATTAGCACGCCATGTTCAGTTGCTTGGCGCATACCTGTAAATATTGATAGTGGTGTTGCAAGCTTGATAGCGCACGAGTAATCTACTAATAAAACTGCACCGGCTTTGCGTGCGTTGCGTGTTAATGCGAAAACTAATCCGCTTAACAAAAAGTTGTATGGCACTATACTATCAGATAATTGTTCATATTTGCTATGTATTGCCGCTTTTGCACGTTCAGAATCTTCAATAGTGTTTAATATCGTACTAATTCTAGTATTGCTACCGATTTGTGTAATATTTACAACGAGTGTGCCTTCTTGCAATACTGTTCCAGCATATACGCTTGCACCTGCTTTGCGATGTACTGGTGTAGATTCGCCTGTCATTGAAGCTTGATTGATTAAGCCTTCGCCATCAACGACTTTGCCATCAACAGGGATAATATTACCAGAGTTTATAACAATATCATCGCCTTCAACAACATCTTCAAAAGGGACTTGGATATCGACGCCGTCTTTGCGTATCCATACTTTATTAATTTTTATTGCTAGGCTATCAGCAAGGTTTGCACGAGATTTTTTACGTGTCCAATCAGCTAAAAATTCGCCTAATGCAAAAAAGAAAACGATAGAACCTAACGTCCTAAAATCTCTCGTAATTATGCAAACAGCAACTGCTGCACCGTCTAGCGCATCTAGATTGAGTTTGCCACTAAATAGAGCTTTTATCCCATTTATCAAATACTTAACAGATGATTTAAGTGCATGTGCAGTACGATATGGCATAGGCATAAATTGGCTAAAGATTTTATGCGGTATAGGGTTACGCACGCTATCGTCAACTTCTTCAACACGTGCAGGAATTTTAGATATAATCTCGTTAATGTCGTCATTATTTGCAAAATCAAGAGATTTTTCCATGAATGCCGTGTATAGCTCGATAGCCGATTGCTTTGAAGTGTAGATAATTAATATGCTACCCGTTTTATCAGATACGACAACCATATCTGCCGATAAACTAGGGCACACGTCCATTAGTATCGCTAATGCAATATCACTAGACAGAAAATTATTTGCAGGGCGTAACCTAACACGCCCCGGTATATTGTGGACTACATCGTATTGTGAAATAAAGCTATTTTGCGATAAGTATGCAGCTACACTTTCAGAACTGCTTTTATTTTTCATAACTTACAAACTATGCTTTAGGTGTTGAAGGTTTGCGTTGTGATTTAGCATGTTTTGCTTCAGCAGCAATATCATCAAGGCTTTCTTTAGCAGTTTCAATCATAGTAGAAGCTTTATCTTTTAAATCCATACCACGACTAACAGCGTTAGTAATAGCTTTTTTAGCTTGCTCAGAATTTTTAGATAGTAATATAGTAGCAGCTACGCCAACACCGACGCCTGCTCCAAATAATACTCCACATCTTAACCAGTTTCCCATAGAAACCTCCTTTTTGTTAGTATTGACTAACTTTACTGTATTTATAATACTTTGTCAATAATTTAATTAATTTTATATTGCTAATGTATGACCTACATTTCAAAATGTCCAGAATTAAATATCTCTATAATATTATTTGATTTATAATCATTTTTATAAATAATATACGTTGCATTGTCGTTTATATTTGACTTATTTATCGTGTTTGACCTAGTCATATAAATGACTTTGCAAGCCTCATCGTGCTTATTCAAGCAGATGTTATAAAAATCTATACCTTCATTTTTAATTTTAATATAATTATTTTCGCCACCAAAAATACGTACTGATCCATAATCAAATTCTTTTACGCCATACTTTGCAATCGCAGGTATAAAGTCGTACCGAAAAGCGCTTAACGTGCCTTGATAAAATATCTCGCTTTTATCATCTGCAAATGCAACAAACCCTTTACTAGAACCTTTTAACGCTGGAAATACGTAATCTGGCGGTGTTGCAGATGGGAAAAATATAATTAATAAAGCCAATAACGATAATAATTTATAACGTGTAAACAAAGTCGCTATCACAAATAAAACTGTTACTATCAGTAGCCATAGCGGTATCGTTTTTAATATAAATCCAAAATACGTAATGTGCGATAATATATGCACCATAAAGTTTGAAAACTGCTCTATATCGGCTAGTGCGTTCATGCTTGCGTTTGGCGCTACCACAGTTATCAACGCAAATAAGATATGGATATACGCTATCGGCGTCATTATTACTGTTGAGAATATGCTTAAATGGTTTGTCATTCCAAAAGCATACATCGCTAGCGGTGCAGTAATCAACGTGGCTGCGATACCTACAATCATACTTGCGTATAAATAGTTTTTTGTGCTGGTTGCAAAATAAATTATGCCAAACACCGCACCAAATGACAGTAAAAATGATATATCTAGCAACGAGTTAGGCGATATTATTACAAACATACCAAATACAAACAACATAAAGCGTTTTGAATTTACTTTGTAATCTAATAAGTATGCGACCATGAACGCAGTTGCAAATATAGATGCACGAACGACTGTAACAGTAAACCCACCCATTAAGCATATCAATGCCATAGAGAATATCGCCACTATCATGCGGAATTTTAGTGGTATAAATATTAATAACGACATAACAATTGCAATCAAAATACCTGTATGCATACCAGACATAGCAAGCAAATGCGATAAACCTGTGACTGTGTATTCATCTTTTATGTTTTCATCAATAAATCGCTTATCAGCAAATATTAACGCTTGTGCTATAGCGACTTTACCGCCAGAATCGTAAAACATTTTGCTAGATATTTCTAGCCTCGCTTTCAATATGTTTGATAAAATAGGAACTCTAACAGTTGTAATATCGCCTATCGGCTTATAGCTAGGTTTAAAGAATGTTTTTAGTTTTGGTAATTTTTCAAAATCACCTATTATGACATCGCCAACACTTACGTTATCGGTAGCGGTAAGAACTATACGCCCTGTAGGAGTTTTTACGATGCTAGTTTTACCATAATCGGTAACTTCAACTGCGATAAAAAAGTGTAGTGCAAAAATATAGCCGACACCAAACAAAACAATGATAATTTTGTTCAGCGGCGGCTTAAAGAATATATATAGTGTGGCTATTGCGCATAAAATATACGCATATGAGTTTAGATAGTATAGTAAAGCGACAACAATACAAACAACAACAAAACTGTTTACTGTCAATAGTTTACCTTTCTTCGAGATTATAAAATTTAGCATCATAATCTCTGCCACTCATTAATTACATAATTGTAGGTGGGTTAAGGTTAATATCAGGCGAACCTTGTATGTATTGCACGTTAAGGTCTTGTGATATTCCAAAATTCATTTCGTCTATGCTTTCGTTCAGTTCTTTAACATTTCTAAGTATAAATGCTGTATTTGAAAAACCTGTACCAAGTGCGCTCAATACGCCATATCTGATAAAGTAGTTTGAGCCATCAAGCCTGCCAAAGTTGCCATTATTAAACCCAACTAAAGCACCGTAAGATGTTGTAGCAACGACGTTTGCAACATTATAGCATGATGTGATAATACCTTGATTTTCACCCGCAATACCGCCAGCATTTCTAACGCCAGTAATTTTACCATGATTGTAGCTTGCAGTAACTCTAAATACATTTTTACCAATAATGCCACCAACTGTGCCGTTCCTACCGCTGATGTCGCCAAGGTTGTAACTACCTACAACATGTCCGCCAGAAAAACTTTGACCTGTGATGCCACCAACAACAATATTCATAGCGTTGCTATTTATATCTGCAGTGTTGTATGATGTAATTATCGTGCTGCCACTGCTGCCTGCGATACCGCCGATTGAAGCCGATTCGCTATTTGTAGAAACCCCGCCAGAGTTGCAACTATTTCTAATTTCACGTGCGAAGTTAACGCCTACGATACCGCCAATGCTAACATCATCGCCACTAGCAGATACTGAACCGCCAATAGCTCTAACATTATCAATGATTGCATTACCGTTTATTCTGCCTGCAACTATGCCGGCATTGTTTACACCAGTCACTCTTGCACCAACAAACGCAACATCTTTTATGACTGTATCGCCATCATTACCCATAACGCCGAAAAAGCCTTGATAGTTGCTGCTAGAGTTAACAACAACGCCAGAAATACTTTTGTTATCACCGTCAAATATGCCGTTGTATGGCACAGCCTCTGATCCGATAGGTGTCCAAGCGCCACTAAGAGTAATATCGTTCATTAATATTACATCACTAGATGCGTTATCGACAACCACAACACCATTAACATGATTAGCAAACGCTCTTAATCCGTCTTGATTGTATATGTGCCATGTAGATGTGTTATCAATTTCGTAACCATCTATGTTAGGCGAAGCAATTGCAGCGCTTGGCTCAAACGCCAGACAAAACTCATTAGGATTTGTTTCAAAAACATCTTGTATGTCGCCACAAGCTGTCAATATATTAGCAACTGTAACTAATAATAATAGTGATAATGTACTTTTAAACTTCATTTGTACCACCTTGAAGAATTTATTTGTCGTATAGTTCAAATTTTATATCACATTTTTTTAAAATAGTACAGTAATTCTTGAAACTTATTCACTTTTTTTACATTATTAGTTAAATTTTGTAACTACCAATCACCAAAATCTTTTTCTAAAAATTCTTGTAACGCACTTTTCATAATTTTGTATTGCTTTTTATCTTTACCGTATGGCAACGATATTGCATCAAGTTTTCCGCTTTCTATATAGCGTTTAACAGTTTTGACATCTACATCTAACTTTTCTGCAACGTATCTAACTGATAGCATGTTTTTCCATTTTGGCATTGTATCCATAAATTTATCAACGCATACATTAGGATTTAAGTCTACATTTGGATTAGCTATCATATGCTTCCTCCTTTGCTTTGTTATACGCTTCAGCAAAATCTATATAAACTATATCTTTTTCACTCCAGCCATTTTCGATAGCCCACCGTTTTCTATTTTCGACTTCTTCATAAATCTTTCTAGTTTCTTCTTCAAATTCTTGTTCTTCCTTTGTCATGCTTGGTGTAAGTTGTTCATAAAACATGCTATCTTTTATCCAATTTTTAAGTTTTGGTATATATCCGTTTACCCATTGTCGAGATTGTTTATGTTCTTCGAGTATTTCAAGCAAGTCATCAATTTTTGGTATAGTTCCGTTGCTCCTCATTTTAGAATATAGTATTGGCGTATATGTATCGCCAGCGTTTTTTAGGTTATCAGGGTATTTATTAAATAACTGCTGGAACTCGCTAGCGTGGCTTTCATTTTCTTTGTGTGTTTGATTTTCTTTTCCCTTTTCTTTTTTATTAACTGTATCATTGTCATTTGCATTAACATTATTATTATCATTAGGTTTAATTTTATCAAAACTATCGGTTTTACTTTTCGTAACTGTGGGATTGATACTTTGTTTTTTAGGTCTGCCACCTTTAATACTGTTGGCTTTACGTTTTTTATTAGCATCAATTTGCGGCTTCGCCATGATGAAAATAACTTGTGACATACCCGTAAGTTGAGGTTTTTCATTTATTTCAAGAGCATACGAGCAAATAGCCTCATACGCCTGCAACCTAGAGCTATCATCTAGCGTTTGGATTGCATCAAAAAATGACTTGTAAAAAATAAAACTTTCAGTTGGTTTGGTAATTTCCACTTTACACCTCTCAAAAAAATATATTTATAAGTTGAAGAACAACTTGCTAATAGAATAATTAAGTTAAGTTAATTAAAAACGATATAACCATTTAGTAACAATGGTAGAGAAACATCAATAATGTTTATGTAATGCATGAAGCATGCAAGCAAGTTAGCAATAACTACTCGAACATATGTTCGATATAATCATTATTACCAACTTTGTTGGTATTTGTCAATAAGATTTTTGTTTTTTTTGCATGATTAAGTTTAAGTATTGATTTACAAGCTTTTTTTGATTGTCGCAAGTTTTGAATTATTTTACAGCTAGAAGTTATTATTTACACTGCAATATATTAACCTTAATCATTGATAAATATAAACTTACTATTATTACCGCAGCAGATATTTTAGAATATAACGGCGTTCATATTTCTTAATCACAATTAAACATATCACACATTGTTGAATATATCAAGAAATAAATGTTAAAAAATACAAAATATTTTTGCATACCATTGTTGGTATTTTGTGAATAATTTATTATAAGTTATTTGGATAATTGTATTTTTAGGCAAAAAAAAGCCGTCTATGTGATATAGACGGTGTTCGTAATATCGGGGCGACAGGATTTGAACCTGCGACCCCCTGTTCCCAAGACAGGTGCGCT
>CAYJIW010000037.1:0-15944 GCA_964370335.1 uncultured Deferribacteraceae bacterium | reverse complement strand
TCGAACACCCAACAACGCCGACCGAATAGGGAGGAAAAGCTTGCAGGACGCAAGCGACAGTTGTTGGGTAAGGCTTTTTAGAGCAAACACGATGTTTACGTATAAAAAGTCGAATCCCTCTAAAAACATGAGTTTACGAATGTTTTTTATAATAAATAATTCGAACACCCAACAACGCCGACCGAATAGGGAGGAAAAGCTTGCAGGACGCAAGCGACAGTTGTTGGGTAAGGCTTTTTAGAGCAAACACTATGTTTGTGAATAAAAAGTCGAATCCCTCTAAAAAATAGATATTTATAGCTATTTTTTATTTAACATAATAATTCGAAGCTAGCCCCGCCAATCATATGTCAAAAACATTACATTAATCTTGCAATTATTTGCCCTATGCAATAAATTATTAGCAGAGGTAATATATGAAAATATTTTTTGACAATAAAGAAATTGATATAGACGATAGTCACAATAACTTAGTAGATGCACTACAACAAGCAAAAATACATATTATTGCACCTTGCTATCGAAAAAATACTTGTGGTGGTTGCTGTCAAGCATGCGTCGTGCTTGTTGATGGTAAACAATCCTATGCTTGTGCTACAAAGCCATATGACAATATAAATATCACATATAACACACCAGAGCTAATAGAGTTGCGTATGGAGCGTGTAAAGCAATACGCAAATTCAACACACAATAATAGTGACGATAATGTTTGTGACTGCAACTGTAACTGTGGCTGTAGCTAGTTATTAAACCTAAAATAAAATAACCACTAATTAATTAAATATTACTTGACAAATATACTTAGTAGTGCTAACTTATTACTTAGGACAACTAAGTAATCTGCGAGGTTAAGTATGATAAAGAGTATATTAAACAAATTTACAAGTAATATTTTGAATAAAGCATCATTTATGATGCCTGCATTAATGGTATTTTCTGCACAAGCATCTGTTTTAATTTCTAGCAGGTTTACTGATATGAATGTAAAAGGGTTAGCTACAATGATAGTAGTTAAGGCGATAATATTACCACAATTAAGCAAGTTAGAAGTTATACAAAAAATGAAACAGTTTATGAAAGATTTTGCTCTAAGACTAGGCAAAACAAACAGCGCCACTACTTAATAAATTTACCAGCGGTAGAATAATAAGATTTTTGTTTCAGACTAGGCGCACCGAGCAACTGCGAAATAAGTGTACATTAAACGTACATGTTTGAGCAGTTGCAAGGGCAACGACGTATCAAACAAAAAGATGTTATTCTACTGTGACAGATTTAGCTAAGTTCCTCGGCTGATCTATCTCTCGACCATTATAATTTGCAACATGATACGCAAAAAGCTGTAACGCTACTGCATTGACAAGTGGGAAAAGGTAGCTTGGTGTATCTTTTAGTACAACCACGCTATTATATTCATCGCTAAGGTTTTCTGCACCTATTTTATCTGTAATAGCTATTATGCTAGCGCCACGTGCATAAACTTCTTCACATGCGTTAAACATTTTATCGTAAAGTTTATCATGTGGCATGATTGATACAACAGGCATACCTTCATCTACAAGTGCTATTGGACCATGTTTTATTTCGCCTGCTGCGAACCCTTCTGCGTTGATATAGCTAATTTCTTTAAGTTTTAATGCACCTTCTAACGCTAGCGGATAGTTTACGTTTCTACCTAAAAAGATAAATCTATCACATTTATGAAATTTATTCGCTATTTGCTTAATTACTTCTTCTTGTTGCAATGCGTCTTCAACAGCCATTGGAACGGTATTGAGTTCTTGCAACAGTTGATTTTGTTTAGCCTCATCTATGACGCCTTTTGAACGAGCAACAAGGACAGACAATGCAAACAACGCCGATATTTGTGATGTGAACGCTTTTGTAGATGCCACACTAATTTCTGGGCCACATTTAGTATAGAATGTATAATTACATGTTCTAGCAATTGTAGAGCCCTCTACATTACAAATAGCAACTGATTTAAAACCTGCTTGTTGCGCTTTTTCGAGTGCTGCGACAGTATCAGCAGTTTCGCCACTTTGGCTAACGAATACAGCGAGTGTATCATCTGGCATAGCAACTTTACGGTATTTATATTCAGATGCTAACTCAGCTTGTGTTGGAATATTTGCAAATTCTTCAAACCAATATTTAGCGACCATAGTTGCATAGTAAGCAGTACCACAACCTATAAGCATAATATTTTTAATATCTTTTAACTCATCAACGCCGATACCAAACACATTATTTATATCGCTAAAAACAGATGATATTGTATTACGTATTGCTTCTGGTTGTTCGTAAATTTCTTTACGCATGTAGTGTTCAAATTCACCTTTGCCAACATTTTCACTACTCATATTAAGCTCGACAACTTCGTATGGTTTGATATTTGATTTACAATCGTAAATTTTTATATCATCTTTTTTTAATACTAAAATATCGCCGTTATCTATATAAATTGCTTTGTTTGTGTATTCAATAAAGGCTGACGCATCTGAGCCTAAAAAGTTTTCGCCATCGCCAACACCTGCTATTAAAGGGCTTTTTTGGCGAACCCCAACAACAACATCAGGCAACTTATCCCACACTATTGCAAGCGCGTAACTACCCTCGATACTATTGTATAATTTGCAAACAGCATTCACTAGCTCTTGTTCATAGTCACTTGTAACATCAGCCAGCATATCTTCTAATAAGTGTGCAATAACTTCTGTATCCGTATCTGATACAAATTTATGACCTTTTTCTAAAAGTTGCTCTTTAAATCCAAGATAGTTTTCTACTATACCGTTATGTACAACAGCGATAGAACCTTTACAATCTGTATGAGGATGAGCATTTGAGCAAGTTGGCTTGCCGTGAGTTGCCCACCTAGTATGTGCAATACCAATTAACCCATTAGGGTTAGTTTTCTTTATTTCTTGTTCTAGCGCAGCTACTTTACCAACAGAGCGGATAACTTCTATACCAGTATCAGATTTTATTGCAACACCAGCTGAGTCATAACCACGGTACTCTAATTTTTTTAAGCCGCCTATTAGACATTCAACGCTATTTTTATATCCTGTATATCCTACTATTCCACACATAATCCACCCTCTTATTTTTGATTATTTAATGCTGCTTCAACCAATCCTTTGAATAACGGATTTGGTTTACCAACACTACACCCAAACTCTGGATGAAACTGAACACCTATAAAAAAGGGATGTCCTTCTACTTCAACAATTTCAGGGATAACACCTGCATGATAGCCAGAAACTGTTAGACCAGCGTTTTCTAACCTTTCAACGTATTCTGGATTATACTCGTAGCGATGGCGATGGCGCTCAACAATATTATCAGCACCATACAGCTTGTTTGCTAAAGAGCCTTTCTTTAATGTTGCCTTATATTCGCCTGCACGTTGCGTTCCGCCAGCATCTGTAACTGTTTTTTGTTCGTTTAGCATTGCAATTACTGGACTATTTGTATTTTCATCAAACTCAGATGATGTTGCATCTGGTATGCCTGCAAGGTTGCGAGCAGCTTCAATAACAGTACACTGCATACCTAAACATATGCCTAAAAATGGAATATTATTTTCTCTACAGTGTTTAATTGCAGATATTTTCCCTTCAACACCTCGGTAACCATAGCCACCAGCAACAATTAAGCCATCAACATGTTTGATTTTATCAATTAAGTTTTCATCTTCTGCATCAAAATAGACATCTTCGACTTTTATCTGTGTGCTTAAACCGGCTATGTACAATGATTCTGATATTGATTTGTAAGCATCTTTTAAGCCAACATATTTACCAACAACGCCAATTTTAATATTATGTTTATGTTTGTCATGTGAGACAAGGTCAAACCATGAATTATCAAAATCTTGTTTAGGTTCAAGTCCTAGCCTTTTCATAACTAATTTATCAACTTCTTGTTCCCTAAATAACTGTGGAACGTGATAGATAGACTTAGTGTCCTTAGCTTCAATAACAGCATTACGTTGCACATTACAAAATAATGCAATTTTTGCTTTTATATCGTCAGTAACGCTATACTCTGTTCTGCATATTATAACATCTGCCATGATACCAGCATCACGTAACTTTGATACTGAATGTTGTGTCGGTTTAGTTTTAAGTTCACCAGCAGCGCCAATGTATGGTAATAATGTTAAATGTATGCACAATGTATCATTTTTAGGCATTTCATGTCGAAACTGTCTTATAGCTTCAAGGAACGGTAGCCCCTCAATATCACCAACTGTGCCGCCAATTTCAACAATGACAACATCAAAATCTTTTTCTAACGCTTTAAATCTATCTTTTATTTCATCAGTAATATGTGGGATAACTTGAACAGTGTTACCTTTATAGTAACCTTTTATTTCACGTTCGATAACAGTTTGGTATATATCGCCAGATGTGTTAGTGTTTGCCTTAGTTGTATTAATTCCCAGAAATCGTTCATAATAACCTAAGTCTAAATCAGTTTCTGCACCATCTGCAGCAACAAAAACTTCACCGTGTTGATATGGGTTCATAGTGCCGGGATCAACATTAAAGTATGGGTCAAACTTTGCCATAGTAACCTTAAACCCGTTTAGTTGCAACAACTTACCAATACTAGCGCCAGAAACACCTTTACCAAGAGAACTAGCAACACCGCCAGTTACAAATATCCATTTAGCCATTTTAAGAAACGCCTCTCATCTCATATCTTTTATTATTAACTTTTTACTTTACACCGAAGTGAGATATACATCAACAAGATTTTTCAAAAAAATATAAAGATATACGACAAGTTATGGATGGGTTTAGATTAATCAATTATTTCGTATTTGACGGGAATTACAAATTTTAAATCATCTTTTATATTTTGTGCAGATGATATATTTATTCCAACTAAATTATCGGATATTTTCTCGGCAGCGTTTTTAAGTATTCGATGAGCATCTGATGATACTATTGATGCAGTTAGTATATTGCCACCCGATGTAAGTGACACTTCTATATTGACTATACCTTGAAGCTCTGCTCTTCTTGCTTGTCTAGGATATTTTTTACGTTTTTCCACTTCCGATAATAACTGTGCCATTATCATATCAAGCATATCAGCATTACCTGTTTGCTCGGTTGCTGTTTCTACTGGTTCACTATCGCCAGATGAAAATTGTTCTGGTACTTCAACAGGTTGTTCCACAACTTCTTTAATCGGTTCAGGCGTTACCACCGGTTTCGGTATTGGCTTAGGTATTGGTTTAGGCTTGGGTTTCGGTATAGGCTTTGGCTCTGGTTTAATAATATTTGGCATATCCATTTCAGAGTTATTAGCTGTAAGCACACGCTTTTCTTCTATATCATTTTTAACTACAATTTGGTTTATCTTGATAGCTATGGGCTTAGTGACACTACTAATATTTTGCAAATCATTTTTATCTTTATCTATATACAAAAGTATTGCAAACATAATAGAAAATAATATCGTAGCAGATAAAGCCGACCTGTCGCACAACTTATATAGCTTAGTGTAGTTGAATTTACTTTGCTTAGTCATATTACTTATTATTAGTTGTAATTATAAAGCCACCTTCATGTTCTGTTTTTGCAATTTCTATAATTTCTACAAACGAACTAAACGGTGCTTTTTCGTCGACGTGCAGATTTAGCAAATGGCTACTATGTGTATTCATTAGCGTTGTAAGTTGTTCTGTAGTCAACATATCTTTACCATAATATATTTCACCTGCACTATTGACAGCAATTATTAATTCTTGCCTATTTTCAGTAGCAACATCGGCTGTTTCAGCGGTAGGCAATACTACCTCGATAAATGGTGTCGTAAATGTCATAGTCATAATAAAGAATATTAATAGCATGAACACAACATCTATCAATGGTGTTAAGTCGATATTTATTTCATCTTCGTAATCAAATTTCATAAAGCACCTATATATTGGCGTTGCTCATATCACGTTTACACACGTCTAATGTCCTATAACTATGCTCGATAACTTCTATTTGAAACCCTTTCATAAGCATGCCAAGGTAGTAATAAACTATTAATGACGGTATAGCTATGGCGATACCCATTATTGTTGTTAATAGAGCTTCACTAATGCCTTTCGCAAGTAGTGCTGGATCTGGCGAGCCACCACCAACAGATAACGCCTCAAACACACTAACCATACCAACAACAGTACCCATCAAGCCTAATAAAGGTGATATCACCGATATTAACCTTATCCACGATAACGATTTAGATACGTGTTCAAAATTTCTATAAAATAAGTAGTTTACTTCTGCTCTAATATCTTCTGAGTGTTTTGCGTGAATTGTTACAATATCAACTATTATAGACATCAACGGGTTAGTAGTATCTTTGCATAACTCCATAACATCACTACAGTTGTCATTATGCTTATTAAGGAAGTCTTTTTTGAACTTATATGATACAATTTTTAAATATATCAATAACTTGAGCGACAGATATACACATATAAGTGATATTATTATAAGCATTAAACCTGCGTAACCTACATTATCTAAAATAGTATTGAGTATTTGCATGACTAACCTTTCATTTTATTTATAAACGACTTAAATGCTTCTTGTGCATTTTTCAAATCGTTTTCATCTGGATGTTTAGCTGCTTCTGCTATCCTAGCTTTTCTTTCTTCTGTCATAGGGTGGCGTTTTTGTACTTCTGGCATACTTTGCATACGCTCAATAAGCTTTGGGTCAACCTTACCTTGACATATGAAAGCACCTAAATAGTTATTATTTTTTCCATCAGTTTTTACTGCATCTTCACCTTTTTTAGCACAATCCATAGAGTGTTCAGAGTCTGCCCATGCACCAAGTGTGCCAAACAACGCAACATTAGCATTACTTATGCTATTAATGTAATCGAACGCTTTTTTATCTGGCATACCTTTATCAACCCAAAAACCCACCGCAACCATGTCATAACTTGTTGCTTCTGGCGCTTCTTGCACACTATGAATATCGCAATTTGGCATAACTTCTGCTATCGCTCTTGCAACCTTTTCTGTATTACCTGTTAATGATGAATATACGACTAATGTTTTCATAATTATTCACCCACCGCATAACGTTTTTTCATATTTAAAAATGATTGTTTTGCATTAGTGTGTAGTTGCTTGTTTTCTCTACCAACATATATTGAATACATAACATTACCATCAGCATTGTAAAACCCTACAGAATGGCTTTCAAGCCCCATAAATGGGATAGAGGCAAGTCCGATATATACAACGGCATCACGGTTGATATGCCCACCGATTCCAAAGCCATCACTATGTATATTGAAGTAGCCATGCCCATATTTACCCTCAGGTATTTTTGTTGATACTTCAATAACATTTCCGTATGCAATCACGATAAAAGTTGCACTTTCCCATGTAGTCATCTCTTGCCATACATCATCGAAGTGTTTGCCATCAACTACAACAGCCATATCGTCTGGTAATGCTTTGCATACTTCAATATCACTAACCCCAAGTTGTTTTGATATGCTTGAAATAACTATCGGCTTTTTCTCTGCGATTATTTCACTAATTTTTGATTGTAACTCTTTTTTGTCCACATTTATCTCCTTCATATTTATATGTTATTTTATTGGCAACCTAAGTGCATAATCCGATATACTATTCATTAATTCTAAATCATGTGTGATTAATAATATTGGCACATTTGCTTCTTTAAGTATTTTTAAAGCCTCTGCGATACGTTTCATGTTTTTGCCATCAAGCCCACTTGTTGGTTCATCAAGTATCAGCAGTTTAGGTTGTTTTGAGAACGCGCATGCAATAACTAGTCTTTGTTTTTCACCACCAGATAATGCTTGCGGGTGCCTATCGCTAAGGTGTGATAAGCTAAACATGTTTAGCAACTTTTCTATTTCAGTAGGAATTTCCTCGTTAGAAAACTTTTTGCATAGTTCCAAGTTTGTTTTTAGTTCATCATAAACGCTTTTCATACATAGTTGGTGGTCGGCATTTTGTAATACTAATGAAGTTTCTTTTAATAAACTTTTGCTATCTTCATTTATACAAGGGATACTTACGTTGCCGCTACTAACTTTTGTTAAGCCAGTTAATAGCCTTGCTAAAGTTGTTTTGCCAGTACCATTATCGCCAATTAACGCAGTTACACCATTAGTTAGGTGGAATGTAGCTTTATCAAACAACACGTTATCGACAGTCCAGCCGAAGCTCATATTATCGACACAAACTGCTTTTTCGGCATCTGCTGGTATATCTTGAAGTTTGCTTCTGTTATCCTCAACTTTGCTACTACGTAAGCAATATTTGTTACGCAATTCATCATTATTTAAAACATCAAAGCCACCCTGCTCAACAATTTCTCCATCAGCCATTACGATAACTTTATCAGCAATACCATTTAGCCAATATAATCTGTGGTCTACAACAAAGACTGCCATGCCTGCCTCTTTCAAATGTAACAACATTTTTGCAAGGCTAACAGTAGATTCAGGGTCTAGGTTTGCAGTAGGTTCATCTAATATGATAATATTGGGTGATTGTGTAAAAATACTTGCTAAGCCTACCTTTTGTTTTTGCCCCTCTGATAGCTTATGTATTGAGGAATCGAGAATATTATTTATTTTAAAGTGACTAGCAGTTTTATGAACATTATCAATAATTTCTTGTGCAGAGTATCCTTTCCACTCTAAAGCAAATGCAAGTTCATCTTCTACACTAAGTGCAAAAAATTGGCGTTCAGGGTCTTGAAACAGCGTACCAACAGTTGATGATATATCGCCTATTTCTTGCTCACTTGTAGATTTATCATTTATAAACACATCGCCTTGCAACTCACCAGAATAATAATGTGGGCATAGACCATTTATAAGCCTAATCAAAGTAGATTTACCACAACCACTAGCACCAGTACATAATACAATTTCGCCTGATTTTACTTCAAGGTTGATATTCTTAACTGCTGGCTTATCGCAAAAGGCATAATTATATGTAACATTATCTAATTTTATCACGAGTGATGACCTCCGCCAGTTTCAGCACTTGTATATATTTCCACCACGATTGCTAGCCCAATAACTATCAACACCATAAGAGATAGTGCAGTATCTAGCCATTTCCACTTAAACGTTCTATAAGCAGTAAACTTATTGTTCAGTCCAAGCCCTTTAAGCTCTGCCGCAACGCCTAAATCTTCTGCTGTTCTAAGCGAATGTATTATCAATGGCATAAAAACTAAACGCCCCATAAAAATAGGGTGACGCATAAAATTTCTTATCGTTACATCTACGCCCCTAATTTTTACCGACTCTACAATTTGCTTTATATCGCCTATAAAAGTTGGCAAAAACCTAATCATAACTGCTATTGGTAGATATAAGAATAACGGTAGTTTGAAGCCTTTTAACGCAGTTAATAAGTTTTGAATTTTACCTGTAAATGCAAGAGGTAATACGACATTCATCATGGTTGCCATACGTAAAAACGGTATAACTAAGTTTGTGTAGGACATTTCCTTCATAAATGGTATATATACGTTAATAGTGACTATACAAATGACAGCAATAAGCGCGATTAAAGATAAAAATGCATAAGCTATCAATACTATACGTATTCTATTCATAAATGCTACATATATAAATGAAAATACGAGCAATACTAACTGTGACCAAATACTTGAAAATATTATTGTGGAAAGCGATGCAAAAAGTGTTATTAGTAGCTTTGCCCTAACATCTAATCTCGCAAAAATATTATCATTTGATACGGAGTGTTTTTTAATTTCTAACGATGCCTGCATGCCTTAGCTCCTTAACTGCTTTTACACCTGTGTACAACCCTATAATTGCACCAAGGTAACCTATTAATATGATAGGTAATACCATAAAAAATATTGCTGGATTTTCACGCATGACAAGGTATGATAGCCCCACCGATATACACCTAGAAACTAAATCTAGCACGGCAATACCAACAACGGGCGCCCACTTTTTCTTTGCTCCACCAGTTAAGTATATTGCAAGCTCTGCAAATAGCGCCGATAGCATTGTAGATGGTAACGCCATAACGCCAGAGCCAAGATATAATAGGCTAATCATGAGTGATACGAACGAAAATAGTGATATTGTACCTAGTTTTCTAACCTTGTATAGCATGACCATAAATAATGTTGTATATACAATATTTTTAAGTAACAAAGTGACGGGATTCATCCCGCCACCTGCTAATGCTATAAATAATGATAATACTTTTGCACACGCTGCAAAAATGCCTATCGTTACAAGTTCTCTAACTGTCCAATGCGTTCTTAGTTTTTTAAACATTATAACCCTTAATTATTATTAAAATTTAGCAGTAAATTTAACATTTGCGTGTAGTCCTGCTTCATATATTGAGCCTTGTATGCTGTACAAATGGTTTAATATGTTGTTAATTTCTGTATATAAACCATATTGTTGCTTGTCACCAAAGGTAATACCAGCTGCAATATTTGCAGTAGTCCAAGCATCATACTGTACGGATTCTGTTTCAGCATTAGATGAAAATCTTGCGAATGCATCAACAAAGAACTCTACATTTCCGTTTGTTACCATGTTGTATTTCAAACCACCTCTGCCAAATACAGGTGCTTGCCCGGTTTTATATGTTATATTGCCATTACCATCATCAAACTTACGTTCAATATAAGTTACACTAGCGTATGGCGATAAACCAAACCAAAGGTCATAAGATAATCCCATTTCTAACCCATGAGTGTATGCTGATGCAATATTTCTAAATCTACTAACGTCGTTTGCAGCATCTATTACTTCGCTATCAATGTAGTTTTCAGATAAAGTCCAGAAGTAAGCCATATCAAGACTTACACCATAATTGTTATATCTTGCACCGACTTCAAAGTTGTTTGAATATTCTGCTTTTAAATCAGGATTATTTACAACTGTGCCACCACCCATAGATTGCGTTAAGTAACGCTCTGCTAAAGTTGGAACTCTGTAACCTTGTGCAAAGTTGAAACGTAAAGTTAACGCATCTACACCTTGCCACATTAAGCCAGCATTAAATACTGGTCTTTGATACGCATTATCTACACCTATAACACCAACATCAGCTGGGTTAGTTGGGTCAGTAGAATAACCTGTTCCATCTGTCATTTCTGATATTATGTATGTCCAACGTGCTCCATAGTTTATTGTTAAGTCTAGTGGCAACATAGAATCACCAGCTAAATATAATGCATTAGTCATTTCATAACCTGTGTTATCAACGAGTTTATATACATGCATTGCTGGACCACCCATAGTCATTGTTTGGTCAAAGCTTGTTGTTGCATCAAGTAAATCATAGTTGAAATCGTAACCAAATATAATGTATGCCCAATCACCAACCATCCAATCAGATTGTAGTGAAAGTCCCCATTGACTATTTAGGTTGTTCGCATGATTATATAATTCCATATTCATAGTAATTGTAGGAGAAACAGGAGAAGAAATAGGCACATAGTTGTTCATTATCTTTCTATTTTCTTGAAAGAATAGGTTGGCACTTAATTTTGGTAAAAAGCTTGTAACATCGTTCATCTCACCAAAGACACTTGCTGTTTGTCTAGTCCACTCTGGTATATCTACGTAAAAACCATCGAAGTCATACGAACCTGCCATTATGTGTGATTTAAAGTACTCATACTTTGCACCAACTTTTGTATTTTCGTTAATATTGTAGCCTAAATATAAGCTATAATCTTGTTGCCCAAACTCAGAGTTTTCTGCTAAACCTATCGGTGTAACTATTTTACCTTGTTCCTCGAAAGAACCAGATGCTCTATATTCAAAACCTTTAATGTCACCATAAAAGGATACGTATTCTGCAAAGCCTCTACCAGCACCGTTGTAAGATAGTGCAGCTTCTGCTTCAACTGGCTTGTTTCCGCCTTTTTTTGTGATGATATTTATAACACCACCCATTGCGTTTGAACCGTATAAAACTGATGCAGGTCCTTTGATAACCTCAATACGTTCAATCATTTGTGGTGAAATTAATAATGGTGTACCGTCCATAGATTTGTTTTCGACTGTCTTTTGTCCGTCCACCAAAATAAGTGTACGAAAAGTTCCCTCGCCCCTTATAGAAACACGAACTAAACCAGCAGAACCTGTAGTTGCTAGCTCAATACCGGGAATATCTTCTAACAACTCGCCAACTGTAGAAGCAGCAGTTTGCTCTATATCTTCGCTTGTAATAACAGCTACTGTTGAAATTTCATCTTGGAGTTCTTTTTCAACCTTTGATGATGTCACCATGACAGGTGCAGTTTCAATAGCCTCTTGCGCCATAGTTGGTAAAACTGCTATAGCATACAATAACGAACAAAAAATCATTTTTTTAAAAATGTTACTAATCATCAAAATTCTCTCCTTTTACCTACGTAATATAAATTTAATACACTCAAGCAATAATTGAGTTAAATTAACGTACCAATATTGCCCTGCTATTGTTAAAACAACATTTTTACCACGCCTTGTGATTAACCCTACATGTTCCCATTGGGATAACACTTCACTACACATTTCTGATAACGGTAAATTAAATTCCTTTTCTAGCACGTCAAAATTTATATGACCTAGCTCAATATGGCTTGCAATTATTCTATCCATTTTATGATTATCGCTTGATGGCATAACAACCATAACAGGCTTTTTACCTTCTGCAACAGTATCTTGCCAGAGTTTATAATCTCGTTGCACCATGTACGATGTACCGTTGAGTGAGCCACCAGCACCCGGTCCAAATGCTATACAGTCAGCATAGCCGCGTGCAAATTGGTTATAGATATTACGTTCACGTGTAGTCCTTGCCCAATGGTTCATTGATAGCCTTGTGTAAAAAGCATTATTTAAAACTTCAACACTTCTTGCGAACATGGCCGACTTAAGATAATGGTCACCAGCTGTAGGCATTTTGCCTTCTTCTATCAGCTTGCCAAGTGGAGTTGTCCCATAAACGTTTAATTGGTAGCAATCAAATCCATCGACATTTAATTCTTGTGCAATACGCAAATCTTCTTCCCAAATATCCATAGTTTGGTTAGGGAAGCCATATATTAAATCAAATACAACTGCTGCTTCATTGTAACTTTTTATTAAATTAACATTTTCTATGATCTGCCCTTGAGATGAACGCCTACCCATAGAGCGACGTATATCAGTATTAAAACTTTGCACACCTAGCGAAAATCTGTTGATACCACCCTTGATATAAGTTTCTACACGAGGGTTAGTCATGTTGGACAAACGTCCTTCCATAGTTATTTCGCAATCGTTTGCAAGTGGAAGTTGCTTAACTGTGGCAATAATTCTACTAATGTCTTCTGGCTCAAGCGCCGTAGGTGTACCACCACCAAAATATACTGATTGGATAGGATAGCTAGTAACTATATCCTTATCACGCCATAGCTCAATTTCTTTTATCAAAGCATCAGCAAATATTTTACTTTCATCAACTCTGTATGCCTTGTTATAAAAGCCACAATATAAGCACTTTGTTTCGCAAAATGGTACACTAATATAAACAGATGTTGACTTATTTCGCTTAGTAGATGCAATATCTAACATAGCTTTATCAGCATCGTCACCCATTATTGGCTTCCTTGATATGCCCGCATGCGTTGCTAATTTGCCAGTAAACGCTTCTGCTAAAGGATTATCTGTTTCTGTTGCGAAAAAACTAGAAACATCATCTACAACCTTTTGTTCTGCTCCAAATCTCATATTCCCTCATAAAGCATTTAGTTAGTAAATTCTAACTTATTACTTAAAAAAATAGTTAGTTTTCACTAACATTAATATAGTTACACGCTAATGATATATATGTCAAGCATAATCAATAATAAAACATAAGTTCAATAAATAAAGGTAAATCAGCTTGACATATATATAAATAAGTGTTAGTTTTTATACAAAATTAGCTATATCTAACTAAGTTAGCTATAGCTACATAAGAGGAGCTCTATGGATTTGTTAAAGATATTTGCATCACGCACTTTTTTAAGTGCATTATTACTGTGCTTGTTTATTTCAACAGCTATTGCACAAGATGTTATTGAAACTGCACCTGTCATGGTGACATCATCTAAGGTTGAAAAAGAGTTACAAGATGAAGTAAACTCAGTTTCTGTTATTACTGCCGAAGAGATTGCCCAATCAGCAGAAGCAACTGTTGGTAAACTATTGCAAGATGTGCCGGGCATAGAGCTATTAAATAATGGTTCGCAAGGTTTAATACGTATTGCAATAAGGGGCGAGAATGCGTTTCGTACTGTAATATTGATTGACGGGCAAAAAATCACAGAAAATAAATCTATGAGTGGCACACCTATACTTATATCACCACAAATGATAGAGCGTATTGAGGTTATTAAAGGTCCTGCATCTGTTTTGTATGGTTCTAGTGCTATTGGTGGCGTTATTAACATCATTACTAAAAAAGGTGGCAATGAGCTATTAGAAGCAGAGCTATCACTACAATATAACGGTGCTGGTAGAGGTTTTGGCGAATACTTGTCGCTTTACGGCGAAGCAAAAGACTTTGAGTATAGGGCGTCAGGTTCTTTTGAGGAGCAAGGTAATATTGTGCTACCTAACGGAATTGCAGAAAATACTCAATTTGGACAACAAGATTACAATGCTTATCTAGCTTATAATATTAACGATAATACAAAAGTTGGTGCTAGATACGAATATTTTAAAGCTCATATCATGTCTGGTGCTAGTGCAAAGCCGGGGTATGAAAACTTTTATGTAGATGTTCCATCATGGGTTAGGCAATCGGCTACACTATTTGCAGAATCAAAAGATGTTGCTAGTTTTTTACCTAAATTAAGCGTAAACCTAACGTATCAAGAGAACATAAAAGAAATGAATAATCACGTACACATTGATGCTATGCCATTAATAGTAGATAACTATGCACACAATGCTAATAATTCATGGCTATTCCAATTTCAATCTGATTGGATGGTTTTGGATTACGCATACTTAATATTTGGCTATGATGTAAGTTACGACTTTTTAAATTCAGTTACAAAATCTGTTCAATCAAGTGTTTCTACTGGCGACCCTTTTATTTCATCCAGTGTAGATAACGATGGTTACGAGCTATCAAACGCTTTATACTTATCTGGTGAATCTATGCTTCCGTGGGATTTTACACTTAGTTATGGCGTTAGATATACATTTGTTAATTCTGAACTTACACGCACAGAAGGCACAATTGATAGCCTAGCAGACCCTAATGCAGAGCCAACACTTGGCAAACTAGGCACTTCAAACTCGCACGCACCTGTATTTAATGCTGGGCTTATGTGGCAAGGTATTGAAGATTTAACTCTACGCTTCAACTTTGCACAAGGCTTTAGGGTTGCAACACTTAGCGAACGTTATGTTCCGGGCACTATGGGCGGTGGCATATCAATACCTAACCCAGATTTAGATCCTGAAACTTCTAACAATTTTGAAGTTGGTGCAAGATATTCAAACTACGGAGTTAATCTTGATTTCGTTTACTTTTGGGCTATTGCAGATAACTATATTGCTAACGAGTTATACGATAGTGCAACTAATACATACATGCCACGCAATATTAGCTCGGCATATACTCACGGTGCAGAGATGCAACTAGGCTACGACTTTTGGTTTGGTTTGACACCATTTGCAACTGTTACATATATGGAGCGTAAGTTTACAGAAGATGGCGACTCTACATATATTACAGGTACACCACCAATTTATGGTACAGGTGGCTTAAAATATTCCAATATGCTTGGTGGCGTTAAGTTTTACGCTGATTTATATGCACGTTTTATGGCTAGCTATGTAGATAACGAATTAATAATGGGTAGCCAAACAGGCAACCGCATTAACTATCC
>CAYJIW010000036.1:11543-15949 GCA_964370335.1 uncultured Deferribacteraceae bacterium | reverse complement strand
TATCACTAGCGTATGTGGTATGGTGCTTGTTTCGTCTTGCTTTTTACCAAAGATGTATTTGTCTACTGTGACATTCACATAAACTCTTTTTTTAGGCTCATATTCTATTGTGATTTTATCTAGCACCATTGTTTGCGATACTTGATTTTTCTTGTGTGATGCTGCAGTTTTAAACAAGTTTTCTGCGTATCGTTTATATAAGTTTTCATCAAAAATTTCTGATAACAGGCGGTATTGTGTTTCAATTTTCAATGGTGTTGTTGAGTACAGCAAAGTCGCCACATACGTTGCCATAGCGTTCAAATAGTTTTCATCAACGTAATCATCGCCAATTTCTACTTGCTCATCTAACCCTATAGGTACTATCACAGTTCTTGCTTCTTTAACCATTGTCACTAAAGACATTTGTGAGTAACAAACAAGTATTGCAAGCACCACAACAACTAGCTTTAGCAACTTATTTTCAGCGAATATTTTTGATACAATTGATACGTATTTTTTAAATATCATTCGTAAAACTCCTTAACAAATGCGTGAGGGAAACCTTTGAAAGTTTTAAATCCAAGCATATGTGGGATATGCCTTATAAATCCCTTGCCGTTTTTGCGTTTTAAGTTTTTATAAACGAAGTATGTCAGGGGCAGTAGCACCACCCCTAGAGCTATGTGTATGTCAAACCCAATGAAGCCGACAAAGAGCAATATTCCTAGCTCATCTGCTTCAACAAATAATAGTGGGATAGGACGTGACAAAAAACGTGGTATGTAAATCATAAAATCATCGCACCTAGTGAGTTTGCAATACCAGGTGCTCCTAAGAATAGTGCGCCACCAGCGATTGAGCCTAGTGCTGGGATAGCCATAGACCTTGAGAACAGCCAGCCACCAAACCCGAAAAATCCAGCGGCTATCGCTTTGCCTACAGGTCCGCTCATAATATCAACAACAAGTATGTCGTAAACTTCGTAAAATGGTTGGCCTGCTGCTGGTGTTGTGCCAGCTGCCGCCATTACAACGCTTGGTAACATTAAAATAAGTAATGTCGGTAATAGTTTTGATAAAGTGTTTTTCATTTTTAAATCTCCTTAATTTCCTTTATAAATTCTGCATTCGGATATTCTACGCACAACGCAACTTGATTCATTGCCAGATAAAGCCTTCCTCTTGACTTTTTTTGCTGGATGTCAATGTACTCATACTTCTTTATACAATCAGCGACCTGTACTTCACGCAATTCATCAACTACAGCATTAATATCTTCTTCTTTTACCTCCTTTATATCTTTTGCTAGCGATATAGCTTCCTTTAATGCTGATGTGTGTGCGTAAATATATCCGTCAAATGCAAATACTCGGAATATTCCGTTCTTTTCTTCATTGACTTCTGATAAAAGTGTATCAAGTATTTCATCAATACTGCTTACGGGCATGTCATATTCTACTGGCGGGTGTAATTGCTCTGTCGACGTTTGTGCTTGTTCAATAATTGCAACCTTATTGTGTCCAAGCCAGATTTCTGCTAAATCTTGCAATTCAATTAGTTCTATCTTTGTTTTTTTTGTGGTTAAAACTTTTAGAAGATACATAAGCAAACATATAAAAGTAGTGGCGAATATTACATTAATCATTGCTCACCCCTGATGGATAGCGAATGTCAACAACTGTGTCTTGCACCATATTTGTTATGCCTTTGTAGCCACCACTGTATGTTGTTAAATAAAACTGTTGTCGTTTTAAGTTTGTTATTTCTGTAGGTTTGATCTTATCAACTTCTGTATCACGCCATGTCATATGTGCATCGGCGCTGATAATTCCAGATAGTTCTTTTTTCATGCCAAAGTATGATGAAAGATAGTTTGCTGTTTCAATATCTGCCACTTTCATAAATAGCTTTGTGTTGCAGTTATCAAGTATAGCTTTTGTGTATTGCTCCCCAATTATTGCGTTCATCTGTGATATACTCTGGCAGTAACCATGCAGATACACATTTGCAGAGCCAGCTTTTGCAAATAGTTCATCTATGCCTTGATATAGGGTTGATTGTGCTTCGTCGATATGGATAGTTAATGGTTTTTTCAACACATTATTGATAGAATAAACACGTCCAGCAAACGCTTGCAACGATGACAAAATAACCTTTGCAATAACGTATGCTGTTTCACGAGTGAGTAGTGCGCCAAGCTGTGCTACAAAAATAGGGCAATTGCCTGTTTCAAGTGCGTCTATTAACGGAGTTGCTTGCGTGTTACCGACAACTTGTATAAGCCTATCTAGGTTTGCAATAAGGCGAAGTGCATCGGCGCTATCGTAATTTGCGTTTATGTTCTTTCTAATACTCGTTAAGTTATTATAGTTCATCTGCTCAAGCACTTTTACGAGCGAGAACGCATTGTTATCAGTTGTGAGTACAAGGTCTTTTGAATTTGCAACACGACCAAACGTCATAAAGTGCCACATAAGCACAAGCGATGAGCTTATATCTTTTGCTATGTTTTTAAAATATGGCTCTTTGCCATCTTGTATGCCAGCAACGATATGAGAACTCTGCTCCTCAACTATCTTGAAGTGCCTTAACGGGTTAAAATGCACAGACAACTCTGGATAAACAGGGGTAAATAGCATTAAGTCTTTTTCACGTCCGCAACTCCTTGCGACTTGTACAATTTTTGCAAATATGCTTGTATCGCCTTTCGGGTCAATAAAAACAACTGCGTTGCCAGCTGGAATATCTTGTTCAAGTATCCCCTCAATTAGCTTAGTTTTTCCAACACCAGTTGTGCCAAACACCCACATATGACGCATTCTATCTTTTGCTGGGATAATAATCTTTTTAGCTCTGCCTCTAGGAACTTTGTCTAATGAATAACCACGCCCAAGTATCACTTTACTCATGACGCACCGCCTGTTGACTTGACGAGTTTGATATATTCACCGTTAAGTTCGCTAGATACTTGTGCTATAACTTCTTTTTTGATTGCTGTGTTACATTCAATAATTGTTAGCTTGCCAGCGTTTCGACGAAGCGTTTTAAGTTTTATTTGCTTGTTGTCTGAAAATGATTTGATTAATGCAGCTGGAAAGCGTTTTGCATTACGACTCAAGTGTATTATTGGTCTTAGTTTGTTTTCAATCGCTTCAATTTTGATGTATTTTGTGTAAAAGTAGCAATGTGATGTTGCTATAGTGCTGCGTTCATTGATTGGTAAATCCATTTGTTTGCAGTAGCCAAGAATGTACGTGCCATCAAGCAGGATAGTGTAGGTATCAGTTATTTTGTTGTATGATTGCACTTTGCCTTTAGCAACATTTAACATGCCAAAGCTATTTTTGATTACCGATTCTTGAGCATCGTGTAAATCAAGTATGTACTGCAAACGTGATACTGTTTCCCTGATATGCTTTTCTTTAACATTGCTTACGTCCATGTTCGTTACATATTCGTCACCTTGATGTGATGCGTGCTTAGTCAAAGATAATCTATTGTGATCGTCAATGTGTGCTACGATTTTAAGTCCGTAATATTCGCTTAATACTTCTGAAAGAGTTTTGCATAAAATATCTTCGAGGTCGTACTTGTCGATATTGATATAAAATTTAGCCACTTCTGTGAGTGTTTCGTTTAAAATTTCATTAATGTTATTTTGTTGCATGTTACCACCTGAATAAGATACATGCTTAATCTTCATTTTTTTTTGGTGGATTTGAAAAAGGTTCATTTGGACTTTTTTGTATAAATTATGCTTCAATTGCTATCATATTCTTTTTTTGAGGTTAATATTATCAATGATTTATATACAATTCTCTTAAGCATACTTTATATAGAGATGATTATTGACGATAGTTTGTTAATTTCTAAGAATAGTTTTCCAAAAACTGCGGATAGTGGTAATTTAAGTGTAATGAGGTCTTGTAAAACACGTCATCTATGCACATAAAATAATAAAATAACGACGCATTTCAGGGACATTTGTTCAAGTTATGAGTATAAATTGGCTATAGCTATTGATATTACAGCATCTTAGCTATTTCTGATATTGAGTAGACTGGTATTGTGATGATTGACTGTTAATAAGAAAAGAGGTAGTTTTGCGGCAATTTGTTAATCGGGTGGGGGCTCATCAAACGTATGTCCGAAGTGTTTTTCAATTTCAGATTGAACATATTTGATTATCTCGCACGTTTTGCCAGTAGAATATTCGTATTCGATGGCAAGGCTTTCTTGTGAACGTTTGCCATTTACACTTTTCATGCTGTAATCCATAAATAGCTGGATATGCTTCACGGGTATGTGCGATAGTTCTACAGGGATTTTCTTTGGATCTGTAATATAATACATATTTGTATTAATGATAACATCTTCTGCACCAATGATATCTTCTTCAAGTTCAAATAGCGGTGCTTGCTCTCT
>CAYJIW010000036.1:0-11443 GCA_964370335.1 uncultured Deferribacteraceae bacterium | reverse complement strand
ACAGTATTAATTTCTATTGGTATTTGATTTTTGATAAGTTTTGCTAAATACTTGTTAGCTTTAGACTTTGACAACTCTTTTGATGCATTCTCAAATAGTTTTTCATAAGCATTACGCAAGTGTGATGCAGAAGTATAAAGCCTACGCACTTGTTCATGAGCGTTGCCAAGGTATGCAATTATGTGTCGTAAATCTTCGTATGAATACCCTTCATCTAGCATACGCTTGAATACTACTAAACTACTTGATGATGTATGATAACCAAAACGCTCGCAATGCTTTGTGAGTAGGGTGTCTAGGTCGTTCGCATATTCTGCAACAACTTCTGGTGTGCGGTTTAGCAACACTTCTGGATAGAGTTCATACGTATATATTCTGCCATTCAATTTACGCTTAACAACATTATTGTTTTCAAGCTCATTCAACCTAGTGCGTATCGATGTAAGGCTTTTATCCATTTTTAGAGCTTTTTTAAGTTGTCGTACCGATATTTCAAGCGTTGTTTTGCCATTATCAAGTAAATGAAATCTAAAGAAATTTGTTAATGCAGCATAGTGATAGTCGCCATATTCTAGGTCCTTAGTTTCAATCAAGCTGATAAGTTCGTTTGACTCTAAAAAGTAATCGGGGTTGATTGAGTAGTAATATGTGTTATATAGCGAGTTGATACTTTTAAGAACAAAGCCTTTATTTATAAGCCTTTCAAGCACTTTTCTAAGTGTTTTCACACTTTTACAGTAGTGTGACATATTCTTAATATCATAGACGTTTAACGACTTTGATGGATTGTTGTTAAAGGAGTATAGCAGTTGATTGAGAATAACGGTTTCTTCATAGTTATAATCTGTTTCAACCAGCAATTCATGGTGTAGTGGTATTGAGTAGTGCTTAACTGATGTGTTTATTTGCATAACACACCGCTAAGGTTTAAAAATGGGCACAAAAAAAGCAGAGCCCTAATATTTGTAATCGCGAAAAAACAAAATAAAAGGAGGACTCTGCTAATTATAAAACTAACATGCGTTAGTAATAATTCAAATGTTGTGTGAAAAACTAAAAAAAGGATACCTAAAAGGCATCCTTGATTTAAAGTGCCCAAGGGCGGAATCGAACCACCGACACGTGGATTTTCAGTCCACTGCTCTACCGACTGAGCTACTTGGGCGTCTTAACAAGAAAATTAAAATATAACATTTTAGCCAGCTTGTCAATCATTAAATATTTAAAAAAGGCGACGTCCGGATTTGAACCGGAGTACAAGGCTTTGCAGGCCCCTGCCTAACCTCTCGGCCACGTCGCCATACCGTTACAAGAGCGGGTGACGGGGCTCGAACCCGCGACCTCAACCTTGGCAAGGTTGCGCTCTACCAGCTGAGCTACACCTGCAACGGAGTAACTTTATAGCTAAAAAATAGCTCTTTGTCAACTACTTATTTAATATTTTTTAATATTTTTTATTTCTTAACGTATATCAAATAATATATTAGTGAAATCTTGTAAATCTTCTGGCAACATTTGTATCTTTTCGCCATCTTTCGTATATTTGTAACCGATTATTGCTTTACCTGCTTCAAAAATAGCCTCAATACCTAAATCGCCATTCTCATAGTATGCAACAGATTGACCCTCTAGCAAACCATCTTTAAATGACGATTTTTGAGTTACCACACCTAAACCATCATATAACTTAACATCGCCGTTACGCTTACCGTTAACATACTCTGACGTTTGTTTTATGCCACCACCACGATAGTAATCTTTGATTGTGCCTTCTAGCTGGCTATTTTTATATAATAACTCTTGCATCAAGTTGCCGTTATCATAAAAAACATTTACTTTGCCGTTAATAACGCCATTGCTATATAACACTTCACGCTCTAACTGTTTATTCTCATAATACTTTTTGTATAGTCCATTATATTTGCCATTTGTATAATGAGCAGTTACTGACACATTACCATTGTCGTAAAGTTGTTGAAAATTGCCAACTAACACGTTAAATGAATAGTTTGAAGTCTCTTTTGCTACACCGTTAGGATAGTATTGCTTTCTAGCTCCATTACGTCTGCCTTTATCGTACGTAGCATCTTCACTTAGCCTACCACTAGCATAGTATGTTTTGAACGCACCATGAAGCTCGCCATCTAAATACGACGTTTCAACTATCACCTTGCCAGCGTTATTATATTTTTTGTATTCTCCATTACGTAAGTTATTTCTGTAATTAACTATTTCGTTAGGCTCGCCATTTTCATAATAAACTGTGCTTGTACCATCTAACACGCCATTTTTGAAGTTTTCTGCACGAATTAATGTTCCTAACTCGTCAAAATCTTCAACTAAGCCATCAATTTTGCCTTCGTTATAGTGGAAACGACGTTTAACACCACCATTTTTATAATATTGGATAGCCTCGCCATGCCTAACGCCAAAGTTATACATGTAACGTGCTTCAGTATTGCCTTCTGGATAGTTGAAAAATATAACACCTGTAACAGTTGCGTTATCTTTCATTGCTACGTTATCGACTATATTTATATCGTTAAAGTTGTATTCAGCTGGCTCTAGCGATGAATTATCTTGACTATATGCATTTACGCTAAATAATATTGCCAATAATGTTGTTAAAACAATTCTTGATTTCATGTTTCACCTTATATTTTTTTAATGTATCAGACAATATACACTATATTCACAAATTAATCAACTGTCATTATTTGCGAGTTGCTTTTAGACTTGGTTGAGGGCGTTTACGTTTAAGTGATTTCACTCGCTCTAGCACAAATCCGCAACTTTCCATTGTGTCACGTATTTCCCTACTAGATGCGTATGTTACTAATACACCATCATCTGCTAGTAATTCATACATTTTGCAGAACACGTCATGTGTCCACATCTCTGGGTTGTGCTGTTTTGAGAATGGGTCGAAGTAGATTATATCAAACTTGCCAGATAGACAATTTATCAACCGCCTTGCCTCGCTAATATATAACTCTATTGAAAAATTATTATCACACTCGCCTGATAATACTCGCCTTAAACGGCTATACCCATCATATGGCTGTAATATTTCATGTTTATTAATAACTTGCAGTAAATGTGGGTCAAGCTCTACACTAACTACATGCAATCTATTTTGTATATTATGTTTGTTTATTTCAGATAGAGTTGTTGCTAAATTCATGCCTATCCCTAGGCAAATATCTAACAATCGCACATCTTTTTGGCGTAATTTATCTATTATACCGCTTGCCCTTACAAACTTATGTAAACTTTCGGTATATGCGCCTGACGATTTCGTTTTGTACGACTCGCTATACTCCATACTATAAAAAGTAAACGAGCCATCGGCAGTTGTGATGATTTTTTTATCGCCAAATATTTTTACTGGTAAATTATTCATCTATCTATGTTTTTTCTTTTTAGGTGGACGCAAATCTGGCAACTTAGTATCACGTGTAAACTCTGCCTTCGTCCTGTTGAAATACCCAAATTGTATTGTAGACTTCTTCTTTTTTATCAGTTTCAACATATTTTTTACGCCATAAATTTCTTCTGGTTTAAAAGTAAATTGTGACATTAGTAGTTCAGCATCAATATTCATGTTACGTGTTTGAATTAAATCTACATCGTATTTACTAATAAAATCAAGCAACGCATCTGTTTCAGATTGCCTATCTGTCACACCCGGAAAAGTAAGTAAGTTAAGTTGCAAAAATTTACCATTATTTTTTATTATCTCTGCACTTCGTTTTACATCATCAAGCGTGTAGCCACGTGGGCGATAATATGCGTTATAAGTGCTATCAACAACGGAATTTAAGCTAATTCTGAAGCTATCAACGCCAGCATCGACAAGTTTCTGCACATTCTCAGGTACAGAACAGTTTGAGTTGAAATTCACTGTCAAATCTGGTTTAGCACGCTTAATAATACGTGTAGCCTCAGCGATATTATCGGTTGCAAGTATTGGGTCACCCTCGCAACCTTGTCCAAAGCTAATTATTGCATCTTTTGCTTTTTCTGCATGGTTTAGTGCAACTTGTGCAATTTCATCTGCAGTTGGCATAAACTCTAGCCTATCTTGAGGCGATGGACAACATTCAGACTCTTGCTTTGATATACAACCAACGCAAGCACTATTACACGTAGGCGATGTCGGTATCGGACACTCCCACCTAGGATAAAAAATATTTTTTGCAGCGGTGCAATGATAAACTGTTGCACACTTAAATAGTTGCTCATACAATCTATTTTTTGGTGCTTGCTCAAGGAACGCTTTTGCTTTTTCATCAAACTTTGGGCTAAAGTCATAATTTTTCGGATTCCATTTTGAGTCGTCATCAACTTTGATAGCTGGCACAACAAACTCGCCATCAAGAAATCCAACCGCAGTATAAGCATACAACGGCATAACATAATCTTTTGTCTTTTTGTACGATGGTAAAAACAAGCGTAAATATCCCGGTGGCAAAAATACACTAACCGCCCTACCACCTGTAAATTCTTGCATGTTGGCAGTTTCTTGGTTGTATGCTATTGGGTGCGTATCTGGCATGAAATATAACCTAGCACACTCTGGTAGCTTTATAAGTTCTAGTTCGTACGGCACAAAATCGAAATTGGCGCTCCTAACCGACATTTTTAATTCTGGGTGGTCAAATATCTCGCCTTTATCGTTAGCGTAAACTAGATTTGGTATTTTATACACGTATTTCTCCGCTATTTCTCATAACTTATAAACTTTTATAACAAATTTTTTCATTTTTTGCAAAATCATATTGAAATTTATATGCAATTTAATATAGACTATTATAGTTGAGTTTCACAAATATTTACGGAGGTTTGTTAAAATGACAGACATTTTAGATGTATTTGCTAGGGAAGTATTAGATTCAAGGGGTAACCCGACTATTGAAGTAGAAGTTATAACAAGTGGTGGTATAGTTGGACGTGCAGCAGTTCCTTCTGGTGCGTCTACTGGTCAGTTTGAAGCTGTAGAACTTAGAGACGGCGATAAAAATAGATACCTTGGCAAAGGTGTACAAACTGCTGTAAAAAACGTAAATGACGTTATTGCACAAGAGCTTGAAGGTATTGATGTACTAGAACAAAAACTTATCGACGAAATTATGATTAGACTTGACGGTACAGAAAATAAAGCAAAACTTGGCGCTAACGCTATATTAGGCGTATCTATGGCATGTGCTAGAGCAGCTGCGGAGTCGCTTGGACTACCGCTATACAGGTACTTAGGCGGTACTTTTGCACACGTGTTGCCAGTTCCTATGATGAACATACTAAACGGTGGCGAACATGCAGATAACAACGTAGATTTACAAGAATTTATGGTTATGCCTGTTGGCGCTGGCTCTTTTAAAGAAGCGTTACGTATGGGTGCAGAAACTTTCCATGCGCTTAAAAAAGTTTTACATGATAAAGGTTTAAATACTGCTGTTGGTGATGAGGGCGGTTTTGCACCAAACTTGCAATCAAACGAAGAAGCGCTACAAGTTATTATGGAAGCTATCGAAAAAGCTGGCTACAAGCCGGGTGTTGATATTAGTATCGCACTAGATCCAGCATCATCAGAGTTTTACAAAGATGGTTACTACTACCTACAAGCAGAAGAAGTGCCAAAAAAATCTTCTGATGAAATGATTGAATACTACACGTATCTAGTTGATAAGTATCCTATTATCTCTATCGAAGATGGACTTGCTGAAGAAGATTGGGAAGGCTGGAAAAAACTTACAGATGCTATTGGCGAGCGTTGCCAATTAGTTGGCGATGATTTATTCGTTACTAACACTAGCAGATTAGTTAGAGGGATTGATAACGATACAGCAAACTCAATATTAATCAAAGTAAACCAAATAGGCACGATTACAGAAACACTAGATGCAATAGAAACTGCTAAACGTGCTGGATATACTTGTGTAATATCGCACAGAAGTGGCGAAACAGAAGATACTTTCATTGCTGATTTAGCTGTTGCAACAAACGCTGGGCAAATCAAAACTGGCGCACCTAACAGAACAGACAGGGTTGCAAAATATAACCAATTACTAAGGATTGAAGAAGAATTGTTTGATAGTTCTGACTTCTTAGGACGTTCTGCTTTCTATAACTTAAAGTAACACTAGAAAGATAATAATAACATCTACCCCAATGGTTTATACTGTTGGGGTATTTTTGTATTGAAAAATAACAAGCAAATATCCCACATCGCCCTATTTACAAATATATTACTATATGTTATGTTCTTCATTAGGCTAGATATATGCGTCAAATAATTTATTGGAGAACGGTATGATAAATGTAAATAGTAAATTTTATCACTCGAAAGATTACGAAGTAAGATTGTATGATATGGATATTAACTATAAATTGAAGCCTAATACCTTGTTAAACTTTTTGCAGGATATTGCAACTGTTGCTGCTGAAAAAAGCGGGTTTGGTCATACATTTACTCAAAAGCACAACCTTGCTTGGTTCTTGCTTAAATATCGAATAGAATTTGATAAATACCCGCAAAATATTGATGTACTAACAGTAAAAACAGAATCTCGAGGCGTAAACAAGCTATTTGCTATCCGTGATTTTGAAATATATGATAATAATCAACTACTTGCTAGAGCTACTAGCCAATGGGGATTAGTTGATATACAAAATAAAACTATGGTGCCACCGTTAGCACATATCCCTAACATTGACAAAGTCGAAAAACGAGATGACGATTTGAGTATGAAAAAAATCTCTCAAATTGCTGAAACTACTAATAATAAAGAATTATTCAAAATAAGATACTCTGACATAGATACAAATCAGCACGTAAATAATTCAACATATATGTACTGGGCTATTGAGGCGTTGCCTTATGAGTGTCTGTCACAAATGAATATCAAAAATATTGACATACAGTATAAAAAGGAAATTCAATATGGACACTCTATACTATCAAAATTTGAGGTACATGAGGATAAATCTCTTCATTCAATAGTAAATAGCGAAAGCCAAGAAGAATTATGTTTAATAAACATTGACTTTAAATAACTAATAAACCCCGATAGCTAAAACTGTCGGGGTTATTAAATTAATAATAAAATAACTGATAATTATTTATTAATTATGTTCGTATTTTAATTCGCTTATATAGTGGAATTCCAAAAAAATCAACTTCATAGCTTTTTTTATTTGATATTTTTTTCAAAATTGGAATTGCTGAAAATAGCATATAATGTCTTGTATCTTCATATTGAAAAACTTTAAGAATATTTATCCCTAAAAAACGTTTTCTTTTAACCGAGATAGATAATTCATCCATTGCTTTTTTGTAATTATTTTTATTTTTTCTGCTTTTTGAACTAAATATACTCAAAAAAGTTGCATTTTTATAAGCATTTATCAATTTTAAAGCTTTATGATTATCATTTAGTTCAAAGCTACAAGATTTATCAAAAAGACTCTTAATTTTATTGCTACTAACACCATTCTTAAATGCAATAATACTTCCATAGCTATTTCTAGAAAATAGATATGCAGGGTAATCTATTAATTTATATGTAAAGTGAGTTTTGCCATTTATTATTGTTTCATATTTTTCACTAATATAAACTGTATATTCTTCATGTTTTAATAGCTCCACTAAATCGTGCATAGTGTAGCCTAAAGAAACTGTACTAGCATCATTATATCGGCAATGTATTACTGTTGGCTTTATTTCATTAAATGGAAATTGTTTAATAATTTTAAAAATATTATATTGACTATTAATATTTAAAAAATCTATATTCTCTATTTTTTCTTTGGTAATATATTTATTTAATGTATTGCTATCTTCATTTTGAGAATTACAATAATATACTTGCCATAAGTTTATAAATAAGCTAACAACACTACTATTTTTTTCAGGCGAAAAGTCAACTATTGTCCCGATGAAGTTCTCAAAATAGTCTATTATCATTTTCTCTTCAACTGATTCTTCAATTTGGCATTCATGACATTCGTTTACAATATAATGTTGGCACCTGATACTATTTATTGTGTCGCTTGCTTCTTCAAAAGTGGTTTTATGAAAAAAATCAAGTTTAGATTGCATATTAGCATTAATAACGATAACTCCATGCGAAGAAAAAACTGATGATAAATGACCCCAACTTGCTCTATGAACCATTTGATCTGGGTCGGTATTATGGTTAGGGATATTATATTTATCGCCAGCTTGTTGGTAGCCCTCAAAGAAATAATTAGGATTTTCTTTAGGTGTTTCATTAATAACAAGCTCTTTGTTTTCATTAAGCGATGCTTCTGGTATTATCTCAACATAGTTAGAATCTATGCCTAATATTAATATATCTTTAAATCCCATTTCAGCAGCCCATGCTGTTGTATGGCTACCTGTTGTGATCCGATTTTCAGATAAGAAAATTGTATTTTTATAAATTTTATCAAAATTAATTACTTTATATTTATTTTTTATATCACCAAGTTGCTCAATCAAATTATCACGCAACATAAAGTTTTTTATTCCATATTCATCAGATTTTTCAATAAGCCTTTTAATTTCATCTATATGAGATAAACCTACTACTAAATCTAAACAGCAATAATAGTCTGGATACCAATTAATCGTATCCCAATAGCGATAAGCGGCATTCATGCCAAAAGTTGTATAGTCTTTAAGATTATTTATAAAGTCAAAACCTTTTAGAGATGGTCCATTACCTAATATTACAGCATTTTTAAGTTTTTTATTTATTTCAGTATGATTTGCAACTATTCTTTTTATATTTTGTAAAAAAGGATAAAGAATAGCTTCCATAGTAAATTCTATTGACAATAATTTTTGTGCATTTTTATTGATTGTTTCCAAGTCTATTTTATTATCAACATAATCATAAATAACTTTTTTCAACTCTGATATATCAGGCAAATTTACTGATAAAGCCGCATTATGCTCTTTTAATAATAAAAAACTGTAAATTGATGTTGGACCATAAGCAATAATAGTGTTTCCAGTTGAAAGATATTCTGGTATTTTGTTTCCTAAAGAAAACTGCATATAAGTTTCACATTTTGGTGTGAAATTCTGAATAAAAAGAAGTATATCTGCATCATATATACATTGAGGATAATCATCAATAATATCTATGCAAAGTAATCTAACATTATTCAATTTTTCTATAAATGGCTTAATTTGGTTTATATAAAACTTAAATGTACGAATTTCAAATTCTATAGGTATCTTTTCTGAAAGTTCTGATATCAAATTCGCAACGTCAATTATTGCCTGCCTATTAATATCAACATGCACTCCACCAGAATAAAGTAATTTTATTTTTTCTTTATGTTGTTTAGTAGGTACTATCTTTTCGCTTTCAGTTATGAAGTTATGCAACACGTCAAAATCTTTTACAAATTCATTTTTCAAAAAAGTTGCCATAGGCGAAGAAATTGCGTAGCATGCATTAGCATTTTGAATAATTACTTCTGACAACCTGTATAGTTCATAATATTCGTCTATATTTTCATTTTTTGCATCACTAAGCCAATTGTCCATTATATGAATTACATATGGAGTCTGTAAATTTCTTATAAGATAAATAATAAATTTTAGATAATGAATATCCCTGATAAGATAAAAATAACATATATCAGCTCCAAAATTGACTGCAATTTCAAGTTCATCAATATAATTACTATTTTTATCAATTTTATATTGATTTTTTTTACTATTTTCTAAAACTTGGCAAAATGAAAGTAAGTTATCGTCACTACAGCTATTCCATATTTTACCTGTAAGCTGTCCAGTCGCACTTGAACCACCTATTTGTGAATGGGTAACAGTGAGAATTTTTAAATCTAAAGGTGTCATCTTTTTCTTATTATTCATATTATACCTTTGAAATTGTCATGACAATATCTTTCATATCATTTAAGAAAGATACATTTTTATTTACAAAATATTCCCCAATCCCTAAGAACTGCGTACCAACATAATTTGCAGCATCTAAATCTGTTTGCATATCACCAACCATAAGTGTATTTTTTGCGGGTATTCCGCTTTCTTCGACAAGGTTTTTTAACAGTATATTTTTTTCCGGTGGTGTGCCATATATCCCTGTAAAATACTTTGCTATGCCTCGTTTAGTTAATATATCAACTAATTCGTCATGTGGCGTACCAGAGCATACGTACAATGGCATTTTACCATACAATGTAGTCAAGGCTTCTTCAACACCATCAATAAAGGGGCATATCAGAATTTCTTGTTGTACATTTTTTGCAAAATCAGAAGCTAGTTTTTCTTGTAAAGCGGGATTATTATCTTTAAGAACTTCCTCACAAAACCATTTAAACTTTGTCATCCTACTAATTCCGAAGTTTTTGTTATGATACGCAATAAACTGTTCGGCAGCCAACTCACCAAATGGTGCAACAGTTTTGCCAAAAGCGACTGTTTTTATATTAGCACTTTGCAGCAACACACCATCGCAATCAAAAACTATCTGTAAAACTTCATCCATTGTATAGCCCTAACGATGTAAGTAGATTAATAACAGCCTGTGTTTCCATATCAATACGTGATTCTTTTGCATATGATGATGCATGCGGTGTCAACAGCACATTTTCGAGCTCTAATAATTCGCCTTTGTATGGTTCAGTTTGAAAGACATCTAACGCTGCACCTTTTAAGTGTCCATCACGCAATGATTTTATAAGTGCAGCCTCATCTACTAAGTCACCTCTAGCAACATTGATAAGCCATGATCCTTTTTTCATATATGCAATAGTTTTTGCATCTAATAGTGCTGGAGTATCTTTTGCTTTGCTACAATGTAGGCTAATAATATCAGCCCAACCAAGTAATTCTTCAAGCGAATAATTAGGATAGTCACCATCCTTTAAATTTGGGTCATTACAAGCAATCTCACAATCAAATCCGCTAAGCAGTTTTGCAAAAGTCTTACCTATGCGTCCATATCCTATTATACCGACTTTCTTTTTATGCAGCAAATTACCCATACGTTTTTCCCATATGTTTTTACGCATGTCGCTATCCATAGCAGCTGTATGTCGTAATAAAGCTAACAATAATGTGACAGCATGTTCGGCAGTTGCTTGCGTAGGCGCATTAGGTGTGCATAAAACAGCAATACCTTGTTCTTTAGCATAATTAACATCTACGTTATTTATGCCTGCACCGACACGAGATATTACTTTTAGTGTTGGGCTTGCATCTATCACCTTTTGAGAAATTGTTTCTGTGCCAGCAACAACTCCTATACAATCTTTGTATAGATCAATGGCTTCATCTTCCGTTATTACCCTTCCATATGGGTTAATCACATAACTAATGTTTACGTCTTCGCATAACTTCAATGGTGCGGTATCAAATACCCCAAAACTAGATGTAGTAATAGCTATTTTCATAATCAAA
>CAYJIW010000035.1:10520-16175 GCA_964370335.1 uncultured Deferribacteraceae bacterium | reverse complement strand
AGCATTTAATGGTATGCCTACATTTGTTTTAGGTAGCATACTTGCGTTTGGTGTATGGCATGCTGTAAACGGGGTAAAAATGATTACAGACGATTATGTTTCTTGTCTGTATGCACGTGCAGTATTACTAATTTTTTATTGGGTTATGGGGCTTGGATTATTTTTCCTTGGCTCATCATTATTCTAATTTTGAGGATTTTACATGAATACAAATAATATACATAAACATCAGTACGATGTTGTTATAGTTGGTGCTGGTGGCTCTGGGCTTAATGCTGCACAAGTAGCATCACAACACGTTAAAACTGCTGTTATATCAGAAGTTTACCCTACTAGAAGTCACACTATCAGCGCACAAGGTTTTATATCTGCATCGCTTGGCAACCTAGATCCTGATGATTTGCATTGGCAAATGTTTGATACTGTTAAAGGTAGCGACTATTTATGCGACCAAGATGCAGCAGAATACATGTGTCGTAAAGCTCCAGAAATGATTATCGAGCTTGAGCATATCGGTTTACCATTCAACAGAACGCCTGAAGGTAAAATTGCACAACGTCCATTCGGTGGGCATACTGCAGAATATGGCAAACGCCCTGTTAAGCGTGCATGTTACGTTGCCGATAGAACTGGCCATGCAATGTTGCAAACACTTTTTGAAAAAGCTGTTGCACAAGGCACACAATTTTATAGCGAATTTTTAGCACTAGAACTTATCCGTAATGGCGACCACGTTTGTGGCGTATTATGTTTAGACCTACAAAACGGCGAACTACACATGTTCCACGCAAAAGCAATCATATTTGCTACTGGTGGTAACTGCCGTATTTACGAAACAAACTCAAATGCACATATTAATACTGGTGACGGTTTAGCGTTAGCTTTACGTGCTGGTTTTTCTTGGGCAGATGCCGAGTTTTTCCAATTCCACCCAACTGGTATCTACGGACATGGTAACCTTATTACAGAAGGTGTACGTGGCGAAGGCGGTATCTTACTAAACGGTAGTGGCGAGCGTTTTATGGAGCGTTATGCACCTACTATTAAAGATTTAGCTCCACGTGATATTATTTCTCGTTCTATGGTTAAGGAAGTTCTTGCTGGTAATGGTGTTGGACCTAAAAAAGACCACGTATTACTTAAAATCGACCACATCGGACACGATTCTATCATGGAAAAACTACCGGGTATCCATGAGCTTGCACTTGTTTTTGCTGGTGTTGATTGTACTAAAGAGCCTATCCCTGTTATGCCTACTGCGCACTACCAAAACGGTGGTATCCCTACAAACTATCTAGGGCAAGTTGTTAAAGGATATGGCAGCGACCCAGAAGAACTTGTTCCTAACTTCTTTGCTGCTGGTGAATGTTCTGCTAACTCTGTACATGGTGCAAACAGACTTGGAACTAACTCGTTACTTGACTTAGTTGTATTTGGGCGTACTGTTGGCGAGCAAGCTGCAAAATATGCTAAAGAAAATAATATTGTAGACTTACCAGAAAATGCTGGTAGCTATGGTATCAAATTACTTGAGAAGTTTGCTAACTCTAATGGTAAAAATACTTTCGGACCTACTCACTCTAAGCTTACATCGTTAATGCAAAATAAAGCAGGCGTGTTTAGAACTGAAGAACTTATGACAGAAGCTATGGCTGAACTTGATGAACTAGAAGCAATGATGGACGATTTCAAAGTTGCTGATAAATCTACAGTTTATAACCTAGATTTAGTTGAAGCACTCGAACTTAACAACATGATATTAGTTGCTAAGTGTGCTACTAAAGCAGGCTTGATGCGTAAAGAATCAAGAGGCGGACACTCACGTGAAGATTATCCTGATCGTGACGATGTAAACTACTTGAAACATACAAACGTAAATGTTGAAAATGACGGTAAAGATATCAATATTACTTATAGACCTGTTAGGATGAAACCTCTTACTGTAGAGAGCTTCCCTCCTAAAGCACGTGTTTACTAAGAAGAAAGGAAGGAAGATATGAACAAAACATTAACTTTTGAAATACTTCGCTACGACCCTGATAAAGATAAACAAGCTTATTATCAAACGTATAAGCTAGATATTGATAGACCGGGTATGTTGCTTTTAACTGCATTAAATAGAATTAAGTGGGAACAAGACCCATCGTTAACGTATCGTCGCTCTTGCCGTGAAGGTGTTTGTGGCTCTGACGGTATGAACGTAAACGGCGTAAATATGCTGGCTTGTATGACTAAAGTAGAGGATTTGGGAACAGATAAAATTGTTATCCAACCGCTACCGGGCATGCCTGTTATGCGTGACTTAGTAACTGATATTGATGACTTCTTCAACAAGTTTATCACAGTTAAACCATATATTATTAGGCACTCACCTATGCCAGATGGTGAGATATACCAATCGCCAGAAGATAGAAAATTGCTTGATGGTTTATACGAGTGTATTCTTTGTGGTTGCTGTTCATCATCATGTCCAAGCTACTGGACTGATAAGCAATACTTAGGACCTAACGCATTTTTACGTGCTTATAGGTACTTAGTCGATAGCCGTGACGAAGGCGCTAACGAGCGTTTACCGTTGCTAGATGATAAGCATGGCGTATGGCGTTGTCACACTATACTTAACTGTATAGAGGCTTGCCCGAAAGAGCTTAACCCAACAAAAGCTATCGCTGGTATTAGGCAAATGCTTGCTGATAGAAAATTCTAAAACTAATAAACCCTTACAGAAATGTAAGGGTTTTTTAATAGCCTTATCATTGACATTTTGATATTTAAGATATAAATTGTGTTTATAATATAACTAGGAGTAGATTATGAAAAGACGTACATTTCTACAAGCACTTGCTTGCCTTTCTATTACCGGACTCGATTTAAAACTACCAGCAAACGCAAACGCTCAAACAAATGCTCTTGCTAAAAGACAGTTTGGACGTATAAACTTTGATGTTACTACTTTTGGGCTTGGCGGACAAGCTTCCATACAAAAAACACCTAGCGACATTGACCCTGTTGAAATTATCGTTAAAGCATACAACATGGGTGTAAATTACTTCGATACATCAAACGCTTATCAAGAAAGCCAGTCACATTTTGGTAAAGCTTTTAAACAACTTGGGCTTGTTATTGGGCAACCTAACTATAATGCTGAAAATAGAAAAAAGGTATTCCTCACAAGCAAAACTGGATTACGTTGGGCTAACGAAAATACATACGTCGACGGTGTACGTTCTTTTTCTAACAATGGCAGTAGCACGAGTTGTGTTTCTGACATTAAAAGGACTATGACGCAAGTTTTTGGCGATGGTAGAGGTAACTATCCAAAAGGTGCATACATTGACATGATGCTTATGCATAGTATAGATAACATGGAAACTGTTGATGCATTATACGAAGGTTATGACGGAAAACATCCATCAGGGCGTGTAGGCACGTTTGCTGTATTGCGTGATTATCGTGATGGCACAAATATTACTGGCTACAACCCTCAAAACGAAAAATTGATACGTCATATCGGTTTTTCTGGGCAGCGCTCACCTGCTGTACTTATGTATATGATACAAAAAGATACACAAAATCTTTTAGATGGGCTACTTGTTGCAATCAACCCTAACGATAAATTATACTTCAACATGCAAAATAATGTAATACCTGTTGCAAAAGCAAAAGGCATGGGCGTTATTGGTATGAAAGTATTTTCTAACGGAGTAATGTATGGACGTAACCCGGGCTGGGGCTGGAGTGCTGATGAAAATATACGCACAATAGGTAACGCAACACTACCAAGCCACTTACCAATACAATATGCTTTAACTACGCCGGGCATTGATACTGTTATTGTTGGTATTGGGCATATATCTGATAATAAAAATGAATGTCAACTATATCAAAATATTTTAGCGTCGCAAATTGCACCTAATGGCTTGACTGAAAAGCAACGTGCAGATATTGAAAAAATAACTAAACATATTAACGGTGGTAACACAAATTATTTCCAAACATCAGCTAAGCCATTATCAGCACCACGCAATGTTGAGCTAAAAACTACTGCAAACAAGCAAGGTAAAAGCGTTCAAATTGAGTGGCAAACTGCATACGCTGGCGATGCACCTATTAACCATTATCAAATATGGCGTGACGGAATAAAAATAGCCGATGTACCACATAAACCGCAAATATCTTTTAAACCGTTTGTGTTTAACGATAATGTGGCTGATACGAAGGAACACAAATATAAAATTGCAACTGTAGATAAAAATAACCAAACTGTAGCAACTGATATTTTTACTGCATAAAACTTGACTTTTCTAGTCATTCAACCGATAATATACGCATAATTTGCGGAGATTAGCACAAATAATCTCCGCATTTTTATGATAAATTTAACTATATCAAGGACTAATCATGAAACTTACAAAATTGTTACTAATCGCATTAACTCTTACAATTTCGATTGGTTGCGCAACAAAGGTTAATTTAGATGATCCATCAATACCAATGAAGCATGAAAAAGCTATATACCAATTTGAAGAAAATTACATTGCAGAGTATAATGCAACAGTAAAAAAAGTTACGTACAATGATGAATGGGTACAACCTGACAATAAAGAAGAAGCATGCTTGACATTTAGCTCTGTACTAGAGGGTATGCAACTTATCTCTACTATACCAAACTTTGAAACATATTGGGACGGCGAATGTAAGGACGGCTACGCATACGGGCTTGGTAGAGAGTTTACTTATAATGATGACTTTACAGTTATTACGCTTGCAGAATATGCTGGCGGTGCTACAGAGCCTAAATATTACCAACAAGTAGCTACATTTGACCCATACTTGATTGAGGGTGACTTAAATAATGGTTACGTAGTTGCAACTTATGCTGGACAATTGGAAGATGGCGGTGTTGAAATTTTGCTTGGTGATTTTGTATATTACGAAGATAAGCCTGCTAGAATTCTTGAAATAAAAACAAACGAACGTGAAATATACCACATTAAACAATACCCTGAACTAGAATATTACAATGTAACTTTCATTGGTAATGAAGAAAGTGAAATATATCAACTTATTAGTGACACAAATGAATATAACGAACTAGAGTCACTACAAGATTATAATGGACTTGTATCATACGTGCATAATGATGAATTAGTTAACTTACCAATAAAATTTCATGATAAAATTTACGATATGACATCAGACGTGACAAAAGCTGCATTAAAAGCAATAAAAGCTCGTGAAATAGCGCTACAAAAAGAAGCGGAATATACAAAACGTATCTGTCAAGATGATGTTCAACCTGATTATATGGATATAGCGTCTTACAAAGTTCAATGCAACTATATATCAAATATTAGACAAAACGAAGATGCATTGCGTAGCTTAAATATTGGTGTAAACCCTAACTTTGATAAAAAAGCGCAAAAATTGCAAAAAGATACTTATTTTATTATTGATGAATTAATTAGAACTACAACAAAATAGTGAAAAAATTATGCAAATTTCACCATAAATCAAGAAAATTGCACAATTATTAAAAAATAACTTGAAATTAGTTGAAAAGAGTAACATACTGATAAATTAATGTGTATGTAACAATAATTTAAACGCATTAATTTATCGGGGTAATATATTATGTCTACAAGAGTACGTTTT
>CAYJIW010000035.1:0-10510 GCA_964370335.1 uncultured Deferribacteraceae bacterium | reverse complement strand
CAACGGGTCATATCCATATAGGTAACGTCAGAACTGCGTTATTCAACTATCTTTTCGCTTGCAAAACTGGCGGAAAAACAATACTGCGTATCGAAGATACTGATTTAGAGCGTTCTACACTCGCTAGTGAAGAACTCATCTACGAAGATTTAGCTTGGCTTGGGCTTGATTATGACGAAAGTCCAAAAGTTGGTGGCGAGTTTGCGCCATACCGCCAAACTGAAAGACTAGATATTTATAAAAAATGTACAGAACAACTGCTAGAAAACGGCTACGCATATAAATGTTTCTGCTCTAAAGAAGCATTAGATGCTGAACGAGAAAAAGCTCAACAAGAAGGCAGAGCATATATTTATGATGGCAAGTGTGCAAAACTTAATGCAGACCAAATTGCTGAATACGAGTCTAACGGCGTTAAACCATCAATCAGATTTAAAGCATTCAAACCTAACGCATTAGTGCGTGATATGATACATGGCGATATTAACTTCCCAACAAACGCGTTTGGAGATTTTATTATTGTCCGCCCAGAAGGCACACCAATATATAACTATGTCGTTGTTGTCGATGACGCATATATGAACATATCGCATGTCATTAGGGGTGATGATCATTTATCTAACACACCTAAACAAGTTCTTTTATATGAGGCGCTTGGATTTGAGCCACCTATATTTGCACATATCCCTATGATATTAGGGCCTGACCGCTCTAAATTATCAAAAAGGCATGGCAACACGAGTGTTGAGCAATTTAGAAGCAAAGGCTACTTGCCAGAAGCTATGGTAAACTATATGGCGCTACTATCTTGGTCTGGTGAAGGCGAACGTGAATTATACACTATGGACGAACTAAAGGAAGCGTTTGCACTAGAAGACGTTTCTAAAAGTGCTGCTGTTTTTGACTTTGATAAACTCAACTGGATGAACGGATTATATATTCGCCAAAAAGATGGTGCTGAATTATACGATTTATGCTTGCCATACCTTTTAGATAGCGGATTAGTTGATGACAATTATGCAAAAGATAATAAAGATATGCTAGAAAAGCAACTTATGTCTGTGCGTGATAACTTTGTTACACTATCAGAGACTGCACAATATATGGAAGTCTACTTTAAAAAAGCGGAATTGGACGACGATGCTAAGGCTATCCTTGCGCTTGATACAACTAAGGCTGTACTCGATACTTTTATCGCAAAAACTAGCGGTAAACAATACCTTACAGTTGAAGAATATAAAGCTACAATGAAAGAAATACAAGCTGAAACAGGTGCTAAAGGTAAAGCCTTGTTTATGGCTGTGCGTGTCGCTGTAACTGGTGCTACTAAAGGGCCAGAGATGGATAACGTGGCTACACTACTTAGTGTTACAGAGCTACAAAAACGTATTAACGATACACTTGCAACAATATAATAGGTAAACATATGTTTTCAATAGGAATTATAGGACGTCCCAACGTCGGCAAATCAACACTTTTTAACAGGATAGCTGGTAAGCGTATCGCTATTACTGATGATAGACCGGGCGTTACTAGGGATAGGATAGAAACAACTTGCACTTGGTTGACAAAAAGCTTTAAGCTTGTCGATACTGCTGGTTTCGATTTAAAAGAAGATATTATCAAAAAAGAAATGCAAGAGCAATTTTTTAAGACTATTCAAGCTGCTGATTTTTTCATCGTCGTTTCTGACTTAAACGAAGGTATCCATTCGCTTGATGAAGTCGTTGTGGATTTATTACGTAAAGCAAACAAGCCGTTCATGATAGCTGTTAACAAAGTAGACTCCAACCATAAAGAAAACTTGATGGGCGAATTTTATGCGCTAGGTGCAAACCTTGATATTATTGGCATTAGTGCGCTGCACGGCAGAAATGTTGCAGAACTACTAGACTACGTTATAGAGCTAATCCCAGATTATGAAGAAGAAGTCGCAGATGATGATGAAAATATAAAAATAGCTGTCATAGGCAGACCAAATGTTGGTAAATCTAGCCTTATTAATGCTTGGCTTGGCGAAGAACGTGTTATCGTTACACCAATAGCTGGCACTACTAGGGACTCTATTGATACCGAGTTTGAATACAACAACACTAAATACTTACTGACTGATACTGCCGGAATACGCAAAAAGTCTGTCATGTTTAAAGACCCTATCGAAAAGTACGGTTACTATCGCTCTATGGACGCTATTACTAGGGCTGATATTGCTGTTGCAGTTATCGACGGTGTAGATGGCATAAACGAACGTGATATTAAAGTTATTGCTGATGCGTGGGAAGCGGGCAGACCTGTTGTTATCGCTATAAATAAATCTGATATTATGGACCAAGACCCACGTGAAGTTAAAAACCTTAAACTAGCGTTGAAAGAAAAATTAAGATTTTTATACAACCCACCAATAGTTTATATATCAGCTGTTACTGGCAAAAACTGTTTTAAGGTTTTTACCGCTGTTAAAGAGCTATACGCTAACTACACAAAACGTATTACTACATCGCAAGTGAACGAAGCATTACAAGAGGCGCTAGATAGACACCAAGCACCATCTGTCATTGGCACAAAGCGATTAAAGTTTTACTATATGACACAAATTTCAACACGTCCGCCATACTTTGTTGCGTTCGTGAATTTTCCACGTTCGGTACACTTTTCATATGAACGATTTATACTTAACGTCATTAGGGATAAATTCTCATTTTATGGGATACCTATTAGGCTATCAATACGTGGTAGAAGTAAAAAAGACGCAGAAGATTAAAAATTATATATTTTAGTTAGGGAGATGAGGCAAAATGAGGATTGATTTTGCAATTGCAGGTAGCGAACTTACTTACGAAATTAGAAACATTGTAAATATTGCTACTTTTCTTGAAAAAAAAGGTATTGAAGTATCTATGAATAACATTGGTGACCCTGTTTTAAAGGGCGAAGTTATTCCTAGTTGGTTAAAAACGCTTATTAAAGATGTCGTCGATGACGATATGTCGTTTGCGTACTCACCTACAAAAGGTGTTGAAACTACACGTGAATACATTGCGCAAAAAACTAACGAGCGTGGCGGTGCACAAATAACAAAGGAAGATATTATCTTCTTTAACGGTTCTGGTGACTCTATTGCTAGGGCATACGCTTCAATTCGTGTTGAAGCACGTATAATTTTACCTGAGCCAACTTACTCTACACACTTTATTGCAGAGGTTATGCACGCATCGTACCCACCTAACACATACCGCATGAACCCGTATAATAACTGGAAACCCGATATTGCAGAGCTTGAACGTAAAGTTAAAAGCTCTAAAAGTATTGTTGGTATATTAATTATCAACCCTGATAACCCTACTGGCTACGTTTATACTAAAGAAGATTTAGAAGAATTTGTCAGAATAGCTAGAGAAAATGACTTATTCTTAATAGCCGATGAGCTATACCACAACATGACATATAATGGCAAAGAAACGCTATATATATCTGATGTTATTGGCGATGTTCCAGCTATTAGTATGCGTTCTATATCAAAAGAGATACCTTGGCCGGGTGCTAGGTGTGCATGGCTTGAGGTTTACAACTCTGGCAAAGACGCTGCGTTTGATAAGTTTATACAAGTTATACTAAAGCAAAAGATGTCTGAAGTATGTTCAACAACTATGCCACAAATGGCGTTACCAAAAATATTTGAACATCCAGAATATCCTAGCTACTTGGCTGAACGTGTTAAGCATTACGAACAACTATCAGATATTGGCTATAGCATACTAAAAGATGTACCATATATTGTTGTGAACCGCCCTAACGGTGCGTTTTATTTAACAGTTGTGTTTAACGAAGCTGTGCTTAACAACAGACAATTCTTAAAAATTGATGACCAAGAAATTAGTGACTACCTAAAAGAGCAACTAAATGGTAGCGCCGAAAACGATAAAAGGTTTACATACAATCTGATCGCCGCAACTGGTGTTTGCGTTGTGCCACTAACTTCATTCTTTACGCCATTGCAAGGTTTTAGAATTGTATTGCTTGAAAAAGATGTCAAAAAATTTGAACATGATATAAAAATTATAGCACAAAAAATCGTCGAGTATATCGAATCAGCAAGATAAATTATGTGGCACACCATGTGCCACTTTTTCTTTTTTACACTTTAAATTCAATAATTGATTATTTTTGTTTGAAATATCAAGCATTATGATATATTATATCTAAAAGTAATATATACTAAAACAATTATGAGTACAATTATGAAAAAAACTATTTTATTTGTTACTATCATTTCTAGCGTACTATTGGCTAGCGCTTGTACAAACGACTATTTATCACCACGTGCTGGGCTTGACGACGGTTCTACTACATACAAAATTAATGGTAAAGATGTTAAACTACCGGCATTTGTCAGCCTACCTGCCGACAAAAGCTCTATATCGCTCACTTTTGAAAAGCCTAATAGCGACCCTGTTACACTCGACCTTGTGCAAACTATCGACGGTTGGGAAGCACCAAATGGCAAAATACTCGCCGATATATTATCAGATGCTGGCGTTGTTATCGACTTCAACGATGAAGGTATATACGAAATACCAGAAGATGATCTGAATAAACTTAAACAACTATTTACTGCTAATGACGAAATTGTCGTTAATGCAACTACTGGCAACAGTAAAAATGCACCAAAATTAGTTATAGCAGACTCGCAAGGCATGTTTAATGCAGATGAACTGAGATACCTTACACAACTTAACTCTGAACTAGTTGTACTGCCAGAAAATATCCCAAATATTAACGATAGCAATAACTTATTTAATACTGGGCTTGATTCTGTCGTTGTCAATAGACCTATTATTAGTGCTGCTATGAACGACCAATACGACAGGCTTAATAAAGAACTTAATAATAAAGGCAATATAAACGAAAAAGACGCTGCTACTGGCGATAATGCACTTATGAAAACTATCCAACAAGGCGATGTTCCTATGTCGAACTACCTTATGGATAGAGGGATAAACACACGTGCTACTAATAATTCTGGACAAAATGCACTACACATGTCTGCTGATCTTGGCATGTACGATATTGCAAATAGATTGATAAAAGATGGCAATAACGTCAACGCTAAAGATAATGCCGGCAATACACCACTTATGTACGCATCTGTTGCTCCTAGTGCAAATGTTGTCGATTTATTAATCAATAACGGCGCTAGAGTTAACGAAAAAAATAGCGACGGGCAATCGCCACTTATGCTAGCATCTCAAGTTGGTAACACTAATACTGTTGAAACGCTTGTTAAAAACGGTGCAGATTTGAACGCTGTTGATGGCGATGGTAATAGTGCGCTTATGTATGCAGTTGAAAACGATAACGATTTTACAACAAACGAACTTATAGAACTTGGTGCAGATGTTGATATGCCAAACAATAGAGGTTATCGCCCGCTTAATAAAGCCATTGATAATAATAACATCGCTATAGTAAACAAATTGCTTACTTCTGGCGCAAATGTAAATACAAAAGATCCACTTGGCAATACTCCATTAATTAACGCTGTTGCAAAAGGCGATATGCCAATGGTTGATGCCATTATGCAATACGAACCAAATGTAAATGTTAAAAACAACCTTGACGAAACTGCATACTCTATTGCTGAGGAAAAAGGTTATGACGCTATAAGACGCTCACTTAGCGAGCCACTTGAAGCAGTTGATAACGCTGCAAGATTATTGTTTGATAGCGTTGCAAAAAACGATATACCTAATGCCGAAAAAGCATTAAAAGATGGCGCTAAAATCAATGTGCTTGATACAAATACTGGTAACACGGCACTATTTACATCAGTTGCAAACAACCTGAAACCAATGACGACATTCTTGCTTGATAATGGCGCAGATGTCAACATTAGAAACAATAAAGGTAATACTCCTTTAATCGTTGCTGTTACTGCATCTGATATGGAAATGTTCAACATGCTACTTAAAACAAAACCTGCTGTTGATATTAAAAACCTTAATGGCGATACGGCACTTATATGGGCAACAAAACTGAAAAAAATTGATATGGTTAGGGCTTTAATTTTAGCTGGCGCTAATCCAAACTTAAAAAATAATGATGGAATTTCTGCTTTCTTAATAGCTTCAAACGAAGGTACGCCTGAGATATTAGCATTGCTACAAGCAGCTGGTGGTTATAGATAATTATGCATAAATTTAGATTAAGAGAGTTCGCAATTGTTTGCGTTTTTGGTGCGCTATGTTACCTAGTTGGTAAACAGTTTTACATACAACTTGATGAAGCTTCAATACAAAAAGAGATTACAACAATAGAAAAAATAATGCTTGCTACTAGCATTTATTATACAGATATTAGTACATCATCTATGGTGAATATCGACTTGATGACTATGGAGCTACATACTAAAGAATACCTTGAAGAAAGTAGCTTATTTTCACGATATAACGATTTATATTGGAATTTTATTAGCTGTGAGCTACCAGACAATGCAACTAGGTATATAATCCCTGATAATATCACAGAAAATACTGGTTTATGTATTTATTTATCGCCAGAGGACTCTAGCGAAACGTATCGAAACAGTAGCACTTCTGCAAAGTTTGCTTGCTATATTGAAACACTAATAGATGATTCTAGCCTTGTTAGTGGCGATGGTAGAGGCTCTATCAGCATGAATAACGGATTAGCTGCAAGAGTTTGGGATTGTGAAAAAGAATCTAAAGACGCTATCGGTTCTTACTTATTTAAAGTGTTTTAAGCAACCATTACTGCATAAACTAACGAAATAGAAAGCGATAATAATAGCAATACGCCAAGCCCAGCCGCTTTATAGTTTTTGTTTATAACGTAACCTATGATGAAAACTATCACAGATACAAATGGTGATGCACAAACAACTATGCAAGCAGTATAAAATAAGCCTACAAATGTAATATTATAGCCTTGTAATAATGATGATATTGCATTAAACACGCCTATATGATTTTGCCTTGTAAAAACCTCTAGCAAGCAACCAGATATTACTAAAAATAGCATGATATATAGTGTCCATTGGATTACAAACGATACTAGCATTTTTGAGTCAAATCTATTTTCCATAAATCACCTACCAGTTTGTAATTGCGCCGTATATCATACGTGCTGACACTATTAATAATATCGCAATAAATAAGTAAGATACTTTTTTGTCAGTAATTTTCTTGAAAAATCTAACCGCTACCCACGTACCAACAACAATGCCGATAAAAATATATGCTGTGTAATCATACTGGATATAGCCGTTCACTAAGTAAACTATTGCACCAGCAGAAGAAGTAAACCCTATCAAAAATGCACTTGTTGCTGTTGCTGCTTTTATTGGCATATTAGATATTAAATTCATGCCGGGTATAACTAATATACCGCCACCGACACCAGCAAGGCCTGAATAAACACCTGATAATAACGAAAAAAACCAGTTTATGCCCATTCGTATTGGTTTATAATGCACTACTTGATTTGTTGCTTGGTCTGTAAATTTACCATCAAAGAATGTTGGCTCATCTACATCTGCTGGGATATAGCTTTTGACTGTTTTTGTGCGAACATATACGAGATATGCAACAAAAATCTGTACTACGCCAAGCAGTAACATAACCGACTCTGGCGATAGCGATAAAGATATATAACTACCTAATATCGCACCTAGTACAGAAGATGTTGCGAGGAACAAGCCAACGTGGAGGTTTGCTTGCCCACTCTTAATAAATACTGCAGATGTCGAAAGGCTTGTACCCATAATAACCATTAGCGAAATTGCAATAGCACCATGTATTGGCACGTCAAAAAAGAACGCTAATGCTGGCACAATAACTATACCGCCGCCTATGCCAAGTAATACACCTAGCATACCAACGACTAGCCCTAACGTCATTAACAGTATTGTTGTTATCATTGTTAACCTAAATTAAATAATTTTTGCTTGATAAATTGTAGCAAGCACAGTGTTATAAATATCTAGGTAGTCACTACCACGAGATAAATCATTAAAAGGTTTGTTTATACCCTGTAATATTGGACCAGTTGCAACTGCGCCTTCCGAAAATCTTTCAACGAGTTTATATCCAATGTTGCCTGCTTCTAGATTTGGGAATACTAACACATTTGCTTTACCAGCAACTTTACTGCCCGGTGCTTTACGCTCTGCAACAGTGTTTATTAATGCTGCATCTAGTTGTAATTCGCCATCAACATTCATATCTGGACGTCTTTCTTTTATCAACTCGTATGCTTCAACAACATTCTCTGTGCTAGGTGTTTTTGCACTACCTTTAGTAGAAAATGATAATAAAGCTACACGTGGTGGCGTACTCATAAACCCTGCCCATGTATCGCTAGATGCTATTGCAATTTCTGCTAATGTATTAGCATCAGGCGCTGGATTAACAGCAACATCAGCAAAGAATAATACGCCATCTTCGCCAAACTCTTTCCTTTCTGTTTCAACAATCATGACAGAAGATACAACTTTAACGCCTTTTTGTGTACCAATAACTCTAAGTCCAGCACTCAAAACGCTACCAGATGAGTAAACAGCACCAACAACGCAACCATCTGCATCGCCACTTTCTACCATCATTGCACCATACATTAAGCAATCAACAGCTTCCGCTTCCGCCTTTTCTATCGTCATGCCTTTATGCTTACGCTTTTCATAATACATTTCAGCATATTCTTTTATTTTGTCACTTTTTTTAGGGTCAATTACGTTTATATCAGACTTAGCACCATGCTCTTTTAATAAATTCTTAACAACATCAACATCGCCTAATAAAGTAATATCAGCATAGTTACCATCAGTAAGCATAATAGCAGCTTTTATAACCCTGCTATCGTCACCTTCTGGCAATACAATATGTTTTTTTGATTTCAACGCATTCTCTTTTAACGCCTCTAATACTGACACTTTTAAACCTCCATGCAACTATAAAAAAATACGGCAAGACGAGCTATACGCCTTGCCGTACAATTAATTAAATATTTTTATTATACTCTTTTTAGTATAAGTGCAGTACCCATACCACCACCGATACATAATGACGCTAAACCATAAGTAGACTTACGCTTAACCATCTCATGAATAAGTGTAGCAGTAATCCTAGCACCAGATGCACCAACAGGGTGACCAAGTGCAATAGCACCACCGTTTACATTACATTTTTCCATTATAGCTTCTTTAGACATGCCAGTTGATTCTGTCAACATACGCATAACACCTAAAGATTGTGCAGCAAATGCTTCGTTTAACTCGATTAAGTCCATATCTTGCAACTTCATGCTTGTAGATGCAAGTAACTTATCAATAGCAGGTGCAGGTCCTAAGCCCATAACAGATGGAGCGCAACCAGCTTGAGATACGCCAACAATTTCAGCCATAGGGTTTAAGCCATACTTTTTAACAGCTTCTTCGCTAACTACTAATGCAATTGCAGCACCATCATTAATACCAGATGCGTTACCAGCAGTAACTGTACCAGTTTTAACGAAAGCTGGACGAAGTCCACCAAGTTTTTCTAGGTTAGTTTTTCTGTTTGGATATTCGTCTGTATCAATTGTGATAGTTTCTTTACGTGTAACTACATCAACTGCTGTAATTTCTTCTTTAAAACGTCCTGCATCAACAGCCGCAACAGCTTTTTGTTGAGAGCCATATGCAAATTCATCTTGTTCTTCACGAGATATGTTGAATTTTTCAGCAATATTTTCAGCAGTAATACCCATATGGATATTTTCAAACGCATCTGTTAAAGCATCGTAAACAATATGGTCTTTAGCAGAAATATCGCCCATCTTATGCCCAGCCCTAACATTTGCAGGGATTAAAAATGGTGCATTTGACATGCTTTCAGTACCACCAGCTACAACAACATGACTTAAACCAGCTTTAATTTGGCTATAAGCAGTCATAATTGACTTCATACCACTACCGCATATCATGTTTAAACCGTATGCAACAACAGAATCTGGAATACCAGCTTTGATAGATGCTTGACGTGTAACACCTTGCTTTTGTCCAGCCATTAACACGTTACCAAGTACAACTTCATCAATGTTCTCTAATGGTATATTTTTGCCATTAAGTACATCTTTTATAACTGGGCAAGCTAAATCTGCAGGAGAAACGCTTGAAAGGCTACCATTAAAAGAGCCTATCGGAGTTCTTTTAATATCAACTAAATAAACTTTTGACATAATTTAAACCTCTTAAACCATTTTTACAGTTTTCACATTGTCTGCGACAATGATTTCGCCATCTGTATTTTCTAAGACCCACTCAACACTGTATGGTTCAAACACTTCTTCTAGTAATAGTTTGCCATCTTTAAAAGTAAAAAACGCTGCATCAGTGACAACTATATCAACAACGCCTTTACCTGTTAATGGTAACGAACATTTTTTAAGTATTTTGCTTTCGCCTTTTTTGCTAAGGTGAGTACCAACAACGATAACTTTTTTACAGCCAACAACT
>CAYJIW010000034.1:10996-16433 GCA_964370335.1 uncultured Deferribacteraceae bacterium | reverse complement strand
ATTTACACAATAATGCTGTATATTATTTACGTCAATTAATTGACAAATCATCACAATAAGTAGTTTGGAGGGGATTTAATGAAAAAATTTCGTTTATTAGTATTGGCGCTTGTTCCAATGCTGGCACTATCACTAAGTGCGTGTATGGTCGACCCTGATGGCGAGGGATACGACATCGTTGGTGGCGTTTGGGAAATTGAGAACGAAGATGGACTAAAAGCATTTGCAAAAGAAGTTGCTACTGATAACACTATCGACGGTAAGTTAGTAAATAATATTGTTTTAACAAGCAACTGGGATCCTATTCCTACTTATGCTGGTACATTTGATGGAAACGGTCATAGAATTAGTAATTTAACAATAAATCAGCCTACTTTTAGCAATCAAGGTTTATTTAGCGTTATCAATACAGGTGGAGTTGTTCAAGATTTACGTATAAATAGTGTAAACATTACAGCTAACGAAACTAGCGGAGCATTAGTTGGTACAAATCGTGGACGCATTATAAATGTTGAATTTTATGATATTAATATTACAGGTGTAGCTGAATTGGGCGGATTAGTCGGAGAAAATCAAAACTTTATAGCTGCTTCATTTGGTGCACGTGTTTCTCTCATTGCAACTGGAGGAGGTGCTGCAATTGGTGGCGTTGCTGGTATTAACCGTACTCTTAGCGGTAGCACTAAAGCTACAATTATTGCAAGCTATGTAAACGATGTAGAATTATACTTACAAAATACTACTAATTCATATGGTGGCGGTATTGTCGGCCTTAATTCTGCTTCAAATATCATTAGCACATATGCTTACAATGTTTCAGCTCTTAATGGAAACACATCAACTATTGGTGGCATCGTTGGATATGGTGAAAATACTGATAATCTTGATGAAAACTATTTTTACACCGATGAATCATTTGCAATGTTTGGCACTGCTGACTTCGGTTCAGGTGTTGGCTCTGACGCTAATGCTAATGAAGTCACTAGCGTATTATTATTAAATAACAGTGTCCCTAACATGAACAATGCTATAGATGGCTATGTAAGATTAGTTGGGCCAGAATTTGGCTTTAAGTATGAGGTATTGCGTTCTCCGAATAATGCTTCTGTAATACCACCATTAGTAGCTAATTAGTTTATTTATAAATAGGAGAGAATTATGAAGAATTTACGTTTTTTACTTTTAGCATTAACGCCAATGTTAGTGCTTATGTTAGGTGCTTGTGCATCGTCAGATGATAGCAGCGACAATAACACAACTGGTGGTAATCCTACACCTACGCCTACAGCATGTGCAGACCTTGGCGGTGCTGATGGCTATATTGACAATACAACAGCAGGTGTTTGGGAAATCTATAACCAAGCAGGTTTAGATGCGTACAGAACACAACTCAATAGTGATAATACTACTGATGCAAAGTTGATGTGTGATATTGCGTTATCTACATCACGTGCTTGGGTTCCGATGGGTAGCGAAACTAACCGCTTTAGTGGCACATTTGATGGCAATAATTATATAATTAGCAATTTGAATATAGAAGACGTTGCATCATCATATCAAGGCTTTTTTGCAGCTACTAATACAAGTGCTGTTGTTAAAAACATAGTGTTTGTAGATGCATATGCTTCTGCTGATACTTATGTTGCTATTGTCGCTGGCAGAAACTATGGCGATATAATAAACGTACATGTAGATGGCATAAATGGTACAGCTGATGTATGGGGCAATGGCTATATAGGAATAATTTCAGGCCGCAATGAAGGAAGAATAATTGCTTCATCAGCTACAAATGTAAGAGTTATGGTTGGCTCATCAGCAACTGGAATTATATTCGCTGGTGGTATCGCAAGCAGTGGTCCAGGTGATATTGTTGCATCATATGTAGATGGCATTACTATTAACGGTAGTGATCTTGATACTGTTTATGCTGGTGGCTTAGTTGGCTTCGGAGAGCCTAAAATATATGGTTCATTTGTTAATAATATAACTTTTACATCATTTGGTGGCGCTGGCATTTATACAGGTGGCATTATCGGCAGTGATTTAAATGCAGGCACTTTTGATGGCAATAGTTTTGTAAGCACTGATGCAACTTTATATGGAAATGGTCTTGAAGATTTTAATCGTATTGATGTATTCAAAGTTGATACTATAAATAGTTTAAACCTTACTTCTCTACCTAATATTCAAGCTGGTATTGATGCATATGTTACTGCTAATGGCGAAATTGGATATACATTTAGACAAGGTAGCAACGTAAATACGCAAATACCTACATTAGTAGCTAATTAGTTTATTAATCAATTATTAAATATAAAGCACACTTCGGTGTGCTTTTTTTATGATATTATGTATAAAAACTGTTTCAAATACTCACTTTACCGCTCGGTAAATTTTATTTAAAAATCTTCAAATATTGTCTAAACAAGCTCAAATATTACCGATAGGTAAAATTCAACTTGTATTTAATGAATAAATGTACTCTCTTAGCAATAGAGGAAACTTATGGATATTAACAACACTGCCGAGTTTGGCAAACTTATTAGAGATACTCGAAAATCGCAGTCACTTACACAAGCAGAGTTAGCGCTTACATGCAATGTTGGTGTGCGCTTTATTGTAGACCTAGAGAATGGCAAACAAACTGCACAAATTGGCAAAGCAATACACGTTGCAAAAATGCTCGGCATAAAAATTAGTGCAGGTTATTAATATGGCAATGAAAATTGATAGCCAATACGCACCACTAAAAGTACAAGCTAGACATTTTGAAAAAATTATGATTGACAACGACATCAACTATACTGCATTTAAAAAAAATATTGCACATCAAATAAATGAACTTCCTAATATCGTAACAGAAGTATCAAAATCAATTGAAAATAATATAGGTAATACTATATCAAATATTGTTACAGCCAACTGTAACAAGCTAAAAGATATTTTTGGATTAAATAATTAGCATCAACAGTAAGCGTATATCACAATATCACCTTATTATTTAATGCACAAATATTAATAAACGTATAATTAAATACATAAATAGAAGATATGTGCTAATTCAATATAGCGAAATAATACATTTTCTTAATAAATTACAATTTAAAATTATTCAATCACATCTATGACTTACAGCATTTGCATTTACGCAGTTTAACTACTTTTTCACTTTTTTTCTTGTAAAACTTAAAAAATAATGCTAATGTATTTAATGTGCATATGCACAAATTTTATAACGTAGGGAGTTAAAATGAAAAGATTAAATTTCTTAGTTTTAACCTTAGTTGCAACTGCATTACTAACGCTTAGTGCGTGTAGTGATGGCGGTAACGATAGCAACAACAGTAACACTAGCGACCCAAACGCAGTTACTGGCATAACTGTTACACCTGACGAAATCAGGGTGGTTTCTGGTCAAAATGCAACCCAAGCAATCAGCGTCACGATAGAGCCTGCTACGGCTGACCAATCGTACACGCTTGCATCGCTTGATAACGCTACTGCTACTGTAGACACTTCTACAGGCATAGTACGTGGTGTAGCCAATGGCGATACTTATATTAGAGTTACTTCAACGGCTGATACCTCAGTAACTACGGATATCCCTGTGTTTGTTACAGACCCTATTCCTGTAACTGGGCTTACTCTTTCATATTCGCCACAAACTATTAATGTTGACGAAACAACAAGCCCAACTTTTGGCTATGTTCCTAATGACACTACAGATATAGGCGTTACATACTCAATAGATAATACTAGCATAGCTACAATTAATGATACTACTGGCGAGGTTACTGGTGAAGATCAAGGTATAGCAAAAATAACTATCACTTCAACTGTAGATTCAAACATATTTGCAGAGTTTACAATTAGCGTACTCGACCCAAATTTTGATATATGTACAGATACGACTAACACAACTGGCTATAACAATGTTGGTGGCACATGGCAGATTTATAACGCACATGGCTTAACAAATTATGCTACAGAAATCAACTCAAACGATAACACGGTTGATGCAACTCTTATTTGTGACATATCACTAACTGGCGAGTGGACACCTATCGGCAACGCTACAGATAACTTTTCTGGCACATTTGACGGTGGCGACTATACTGTTACTGGTTTAAATATGACCCAAAACATTACTAACAAAGGCTTATTTGGCGTTGTTGGTGTTGATGGCTCTGTCAGCAATTTCAACATTGAAGGTGCAGAAATAAGTGCAAATAGCGTAAACGCTGCAGTTGCAGGTATAAGCTACGGCACTATATCAGATATATCTGTAAATATGGCAACAATATCTGGTGATAATTCTTTAGCTGGAGCTATTGCAAGAAACTATGGTACTGCTACAAACATTTCTGTAAATAATTCAACAATAAATGGTTCTAGTAATGATGCAGGTGGTATTGTTGCTATAAACTATGCAAAAATGGTAAACGTATCTACGACTAACACTTCTGTTACAGGTAACTCACGAGTTGGTGGTGTTGTTGGTTATAATGATGGCTCTATATATGCTACAAAAGCTACTAATGTAGATATTAATGTTTTGGTTAGCAATTATGGTGGCGGGGTTGTAGGCGATAATAGTGGTACACTTGTTGCTGCAATTGCTGATGATATTGACTTTACTACATCTGCTACTAGTTCACGTATTGGTGGTATAGTTGGTTGGAATGAAGGTCGTGTTATAACATCATTTGCTAATAATATTACTCCCCACAGTGGCTCTAGTAATAGAGGTGGCGTAGCTGCTACAAATTTTTCAGGCAGCTTTGATAATGTCTTATACGCTACAACTAACCCAGTAGAGCTTGAAGCTGTTGCTGATACACGTTCTGGTAGTGATAGCAGTGGTGCAAGTAAAGTTGCATCAATCACTTTACTTAACAATGAAGTAGATATTATAAACACAGCATTAGATGCTTTTAGAAACTCTGATGAAGAAATAGGCTATAGATTTCAAGCTGGCAACCCTGTTGCTACGGCATTACCAACATTACTAGAGCTTGATAACTCTGTTGCACCTCAAAGCATAGCAATAGTTTATAACGAAACTAGCTTGCTTCGTGGTACTTCAGCTATGATAGAATCTATCGTGTTTACTCCTGCAAACACAGGCCAACGTGATGTTAAATTCTCTGTAGCAGATGGCGACAAAGCTAACATTATAATTAACCCAACAACGGGCGAAGTTACAGCACTTCAAGAAAGCACAGTAACTATTACTGCAACTTCAAGTGCTAACAGTTCTGCATCTGATACTGGCTCAATCGTTATTGCTGAAAATAACCAATGCACTAATCATTCAGGTGACGGATATACTAGAAACCCTGCAACAGGAATATATGAAATTTATAATGGGACTGGTTTAGCAGGTGTTAGCACAGAAATCGCTGCTGATAAAACAATCAATGCAAGGTTAGCTTGC
>CAYJIW010000034.1:0-10986 GCA_964370335.1 uncultured Deferribacteraceae bacterium | reverse complement strand
CCTATGGGTGATTATATCTCTACTGCTTCAAATGACCCATATGTAGGAACATTTGATGGACGCCATTTCACTATTAGCAACTTAACTATAAATAGTCTTACAGAAGATGGTGTCGCCTTATTTGGCGTTATTGGTGATGGTGGTGTTGTGAAAAACTTATATATTGATAACCCTACCATTACAGGCGACGAAGCTGTCGGTGGTATTGTTGGTCACAATCTTGGCATGATAAAAAATGTACATGTTAATGGCGGAACGATAACTGCAAAAGCTACAACTGGTGGTATTGTTGGCATAAATCATGGCAGTGCATACCAAGTATCTGTTATTGGCACTACAATTAATGCAAGTGGTGGAACTGGAGATCATGAAGTTGGCGGTATTGCTGGCAGGCATAGTGGAAGTAATGCTAGGCTTATTGGCGCAATATCTATGCCAGCACTTATAGAAGGCTCGACTTCAACTACTAAACAAGTAGGCGGTCTTGTTGGTAGTCTATTTGGTAGCCTAATTGATAGCCAAATTGTAAATACTATAATCGGAACACTTACACATGTGACAGATTTTGAACTAAAACAAGCGACTGATGCATTTGGTGCTATAGCAGGTTTTGCAAACTATCTCCCTCTTGATGGTAATTACAGTCAGACAGACCTTAGCACAGCTAATGTTGGTAAACTTAATAGTTATATTAACACTGACAAAAGCAACCTTGTTCAAAACAGAGCAGATTTGTTAGCGAAAGTTCCAGCAGTAAATGCTGCGTTAGAGGCGTATGAAGAAACTGACCCAGAAGTTGACTTTAGGCTTGAAGTAGACGGTTCTGATGTTTACTTCGTACCAGCTCCATAGTATAATAAAATTACAAAATTGTAATTAATATAAGGGTATGTGCTATTAAGTGCATACCCTTTTTTTATGTTTATGCTTTAATGTAATTGTATTGTGTTTTATGAATAAACATAATACAATATAACAATTACTTAATTAGGGGATAATCATGGTAAAAGTACGCAATTTTATTAATCAATTAATTAGCGAAAAAGAAATGAAAGCCACAACATTAAGGGCGTTATCGTTAGTGTTTTTAGCGATAGCTTGTTCGATAGCCTTTGTACCTTTTGAAAGAGAAAGGCTTTTCTTTTTTAATGCTGAACTATCCATAATGCCTGATTTCATATCAACAATGTTTGCGATACTGCTTATTGCTCCTTTATATGCAAGAAAAATTTTAAAATGGAACGGCTCTATTTATACTATTATTTCATTGTTATTATTTCTTTTATTTTTTTCATCGTTAATAGAGTTATTTCTCGGTGGTGGTGATTTACTCGATGTTCCTATTAATATGTTGTTAGTTACTGCTATTGCGCTATCTTGGCTTGGCATAAAGGAAGTTGCAGGGCTTGCATGGATAATATTATTTGTAGGCATAGGCTTTAAAGTGAGCATTAATAGCTACACTATGGGCTTTTGGGGATTTTTGTATATTGGTAGTGCATTTATCGGCTTAGTTCTACATTCAGGTTTAAATCCCGGTCAACTTATCTCAAGTTTTAAACATCAATTTAAAGCTCATGATACAGTAAAAGAAGCAATATCATCTGACATTAGCGAAGCAGTTGAAGTTGCTGATAACAATAACAAAATCTCAGAACATAATATAATAAAATAGTAATTAACTTAGATAAGCAAACGGGAGTGTAAAAGCTTCCGTTTTTTTTATAGACTGCCACAGCAAAGCTTTGCTTTACTTCGCAGAGACGTTGTGGATAGTTATTTATTTAATAACTATAATTTACGTCATAGCGAGGAACACGGAGCAACTTGTTGCATAGTGTGACGTGGCTATCCATAAATATTACGATTACGAAGCATTCAAAAATCACTTGCAAAATTTCAAATTAAGCATATATTAATCAACAATAAATTACAATCTTTGGAGAATTATTCATGAAAAAATTAAGGTATCTATTATTAGCGTTAGTACCAGCGTTGGTACTAATGGTTAGTGCATGTGCAAATGATGGCGATGGCTCAAATGGTGGTAGTGCAGGACGCCCAGTTGACCCACGTTGTGTAAAAATTGACAACGTTACAGGCTACGACAATAATAGTAATGGCACTTGGGAAATTTATAACGAAAATGGTTTAAAAAACTTTCAAGATAATGTTACTGCTAACCGTAATATTAATGCTAAACTTGTGTGCGATATTACACTAACAAATAAAGCAGATAATATATCATGGGTGCCAATAAACCCATATAATGGCACATTTGATGGCGATAACTATACAATAAGCGGTTTATATATTAATAACTCATCAAATCAACAAGGGTTGTTTGGTTATACTGGCACTAACGCTACTATTAAAAACTTAATTGTAGAAGATGTTGAAATAGTTGCTAGTGATTTTGTTGGTGCAATTTCTGGTTATAATGATGGTGATATTATTAATGTACATGTTGATAACGTAACTATTAATGCTACAAGAGCTATTGGCGCAATCGCTGGTCAAAATGATGGTAATATTCTTGCATCATCAGCAAGTTTTATTGTTATTACAAGTACCGCTACTGGTGGTATTATTGGTGGTATTATTGGTGTCAGTAATGGTGATATAGTCGCAACATATGTCGATAATGCAACAATAACTGCAAATGATACAAATGCTAGTTTAGGTGGTATCATTGGTGTCAGCTTTGAAGGAAGTATTGTATCATCATATACTAACGATGTAACGTTTGTACATGACAGCAATAATCAAAATGTTGGCGGTATCGTAGGATTTAATTTTAACAGAACTTTATCATCAAACTTTTTCGTGAGTGATGGTTCATTAAATGGTTTAGGTAATACTGGGAACAATACTGAGGCAGAACCTGTAGCAAGCAAACATGAGTTAAATACAAAAATTAATGATATGAATACTGCTATTGATGAATATAATAAAACTGTTACTATAGCAGTAAGGTATAAATTTATCAATAACGGAGCTAACCCACCCGTATTACAAGAAACTGATATAGCGATAAGAGGGTTTGCAATATCTACTAATGACCAATACTTACAAATAGATGATACAGTTGATATAAGGGCAGTGCCTACGCCAAATAATGCAATAACTATTATTGATTGGAATAATAGTAACCCAAATGTAGCAACGCTAGATAACGGCACTATAACTGCGATAGGATATGGCGATACAACTATCACAGCAAGCATTGTAGGTACAAATTTTGAAAGTAAAATTATTATTAGGGTTGAATATTTAGGCTATGAAATTATTGATAACACTTATAAAATAAGCAATGTTAGCGGTTTGCAAGCATTTAGAGATGCAACAGTGAATGATAATACTACAAATGGATTACTTGTAGATAACATAACATTTATACCACAAGAATACTTTACAAATAATAACTGGATGCCAATAGGTTCATTTTCAGTTCCAGATACAACATCTTATGCTGGCACATTTGATGGCGATAACTACACAATAAGTGGTTTATATATTAATGATAACACATCAGATGAACAAGGGTTGTTTGGTTATACTGGCACTAACGCTACTATTAAAAACTTAATTGTAGAAGATGTTGAAATAGTTGCTAGTGATTTTGTTGGTGCAATTTCTGGTTATAATGAGGGTGATATTATTAATGTACATGTTGATAACGTAACTATTGATGCTAATCGTAACGTTGGTGCAATCACTGGCGGAAATGCAGGTAATATTTATGCATCATCAGCAAGTAGTATAGATATTACAGTTTCAGATACTTCTATTGGTGGTATTGCTGGTGCCAATGGTGGTGATATAGTAGCAACATACATTGATAATGCAACAATAACTGCAAATAATCGTGATGATATTAGTATAGGTGGTATCACTGGGAACTATGAGAGTGGAAAGATTGTATCATCATATACTAATAACGTAAAGTTTGTACATGATGTAAATAATATATATGTTGGCGGTATTGTAGGACTTAATGATAAAGGAGTTTTATCATCAAACTATTTTGTGAGTGATAATGAATCTTTGTTTGGTGTAGGTGCAAAGTATGATGCAGTTTCAGGCACAAATATAGAAGTTACTGATGAAGTAGATAACGCAACACGTGTAGAAACAATACAAGCATTGAATGATAATGTTACTAAAATGAATGGTGGTATTGGTCTATATGATACGTTGTTTGGGTTTGAGTATGAAGTGTTAAAAGCACCTAATAATGCGACGAAAGTACCGACATTAGTACGTAAGCCATAATTGAAGGTATAAATATTTTAGGACAGTTTATAACTGTCCTTTTTTATGTTATAGACATCCCCCGCCGTCGTTGTCACTCCCTTACAACCCCCGCCGTAAGTACAGCTTACGTCTTCGCTTCGGGCAAAGGAAGTTATCACCTAAACCTTGTAGAGAACGTCTATATACAACATGATTAATAACAAGTACGATATTAACATTTATCCCATTGACACATAACATATATGCTATTAAAATATACTTTATTGGGGGCGCACATGTCTAGCATACTTTTTACAAAGATATACGATTATGAATACTACATTGAGAACGATGATTTATACATGCTTGATACACGTACTAATATTAAAGTACGTGCGTTACCTGATGGCATAAAAGTTAAAGAATATAATGAAGTAGGAAAAAAATCATACTCATGTTTTTTGCTTGGTAGCGATAATAAGTTGTACACATGGGGCGTCAATGAGCATGGACAACTTGGGCGTAACACTAACGTAACTTCAATGTTTGGCACATATGATTTTTATCCACAAGCAGTAAAATTGCCTGATGGCGTTTTTATTAATTCACTGTGTGATATATTATTTACTTATAGTGCATTTTATGTATTAGCCAGTGATGGTTTAGTATATTCGTGGGGCAATAATGATTATGGCAAATTAGCACGAAATTATGATAATTGTGATATTGTATATGATGCACTTTGTATTCCTTATGGATACTATAATTGTCAAACAACTGCAGAACCTATTATTTTTCCAGATGGTGTTTATATAAAATCAATTACTGATATTAAAGTTTTCACGTTTAATGCTTTTGCACTAGCGAGTGATGGCAACTTATATGCTTGGGGTTTTAATAGGTTTGGAGATTTAGCTAGACCTTCAAGTGAGTGTGATATTATATCATTTGATGAAACAGTCGCTGGCTATATTGATGAAGGTGTTAAAACTATTGATGAGATACCAAAACTTGCATGTTCTGTGCCAAAAGCAATACAATTTCCAAATAATGCAAAAATAGAGAGCATAGATAATTTAAAAGAACTTTCTAGTACGATATTTGCACTAGCAGATGATGGGTTACTATATGCATGGGGACGCAATGACCATGGACAATTAGCACGTGATAAAAATGGATGTGAACTTTTTTACTTTCCATATGAGAAACCAATAGAATATTCATCCATACCAATGGCAATAACTTTTCCAAATGATGATAAGTTGCAATCTTTAAATAATCTATGTAATCAAGGTTTTTATAAGATATTTGCTATTATTGGAGATGTAACATATACATGGGGATATTCAAATCATATTGAACCTGTCGTAACAACTGAAACTATAAGCGATAATATAATCTCGTAAGTTATAATTATAGATGTTAAAATAAATTACATTGGGGGCGATAATGTCTAGCATACTTTTTACAAAGATATACGATTATGAATACTACATAGAAAACGACGATTTATACATGCTTGATACACGTACTAATATTAAAGTACGTGCGTTACCTGATGGCATAAAAGTTAAAGAATATAATGAAGTAGGACAAAAATCATATACAAACTTTATACTTGGTAGCGATAATAAGTTATACACATGGGGTGACAATGAGTATATGCAACTTGGTAGAAATACAAACACATTCCCTTTTGAACTCGTAACTTCTGTAGACTCTATTAAGCTACCTGATGGCATATATATAAAATCTGTTAATGATGTCATGCTACGTGGAGGTTGTTTTTTTGTACTAGCTAGTGATGGTTTAGTATATTCATGGGGGCATAATATTTACGGTGTATTAGGTCGAGATTTCACAAATGCTGATTTTGCTGGCACAGAATGTCCAGAAGGATTTGATTGCCATACATTAGCAGAACCTATTATTTTTCCAGATGGTATTTATATCAAATCTATTAATGACATAGATAAAGGTACATTTTATATGAACTCTATGTTTGCACTCGCAAGTGACGGCAACTTATATTCATGGGGTGATAACAGGTTTGGGCAACTAGGTCGTGATAAATCATATTGTGATGTTGGTAGCTGTATTGTTGATGAGGAAGTCAAAGAAGAACTTGGAGAAGAAACGCCTAAAGGTTGTTCCAAGCCACAAATTTTTGAGTTACCTGACAATGCAAAAATAAATTCCATTCAAGATATATATAATGATGGCTATTCATATTTTGCAATAGCTGATAATGGGCTATTATACACATGGGGGCTTAATGATTATGGACAATTAGCACGTGATATTTCTGAATGCGACATTATCGCTGAAGTTGACGAATATGATAAAGATAAGGAAGATTACCTTCTTGGTTGCTCAATACCTAAAGCAATAATATTTCCTGATAATGCTAAATTAAAATCTGCAAATGATATACGTTGTGTAGATTCTTCTGTTTTTGCTATATCTGATAACGGGCAATTATACACATGGGGGCTTAACCATTATGGACAACTTGCTCGTGATATTTCTGAATGTGTAGTTGACGATTATTATAGAAAAAAAGTACCAATATGTGTTACTCCAAAAGTAGTGTTATTTCCAGACAATGCAAAAATAAGGTCTATTAAGGATATACGACATATTAGTAAAGCTATATTTGTGATAACTGATAATAGTTTATTATATACATGGGGCGATTATATTAACAAACCTCTTTATTATAAACCAAGAGAGATAATATTTCAAAATAATGCAATACTATCATCAGTTGATGATATTAACATTAATTCAGTTATTGTTAGAAAATTACCTTATGAACAATTCAGTTACGATAGCATAACGCTTCGCACTTATTTACTTGTTTCAAGTGATGACATAATATATGCATTTGGCGATGGGTTGCAAAAATATGTAAAATATACTGATACAACCATAACGCCAATGCAACTAAAATCTGAGAATAATGACAAACTAAGTATAGAGGAAGCAGAGTTGCTACTTGAAAAAATGTTAGCTATTTAATAGTACTAGTTTAGTTATTCTATACATACACCATACCTTCCCTACTTTTCTTTCTATTACCATTTACCCCATTGACACATAACAAATAAGCTATTAAAATATGCTTTATTGGGGGCGCACATGTCTAGCATACTTTTTACAAAGATATACGATTATGAATACTACATTGAGAACGATGATTTATACATGCTTGATACACGTACTAATATTAAAGTACGTGCGTTACCTGATGGCATAAAAGTTAAAGAATATAATGAAGTAGGAAAAAAATCATACTCATGTTTTTTGCTTGGTAGCGATAATAAGTTGTACACATGGGGCGTCAATGAGCATGGACAACTTGGGCGTAACACTAACGTAACTTCAATGTTTGGCACATATGATTTTTATCCACAAGCAGTAAAATTGCCTGATGGCGTTTTTATTAATTCACTGTGTGATATATTATTTACTTATAGTGCATTTTATGTATTAGCCAGTGATGGTTTAGTATATTCGTGGGGCAATAATGATTATGGCAAATTAGCACGAAATTATGATAATTGTGATATTGTATATGATGCACTTTGTATTCCTTATGGATACTATAATTGTCAAACAACTGCAGAACCTATTATTTTTCCAGATGGTGTTTATATAAAATCAATTACTGATATTAGAGTTTCCACGTTTAATGCTTTTGCACTAGCGAGTGATGGCAACTTATATGCTTGGGGCGATAATAGGTTTGGAAATTTAACTAGACCTTCAAGTGAGTGTGATATTATATCATTTAATGAAACAATTGCTGGCGATATTGATGAAGGTGTTAAAACTATTGATGAAATACGAAAACTTGCATGTTCTGTACCAAAAGCAATACAATTTCCAAATAATGCAAAAATAGAGAGCATAGATAATATTAAATTACTTTCTAGTGCGATATTTGCACTAGCAGATGATGGGTTACTATATGCATGGGGACGCAATAACCATGGACAGTTAGCACGTGATAAAAATGGACGTGAACTTTTCTACTTTGACAATGACGAAGCAGATGACAAAGCAATAGAATATTCGTCCATACCAATGGCAATAACTTTTCCAAATGATGATAAGTTACAATCTATAAATGACTTACTGATTTATTTTAGCAGAATATTTGCTATTATTGGAGATGTAACATATACATGGGGATATTCAAATCATATTGAACCTGTCGTAACAACTGAAACTATTGAGCGATAATATAATCTCGTAAGTTATAATTATAGCTATTAAAAGATATAGGCTAATATTTTCATACTAGCCTATATTAATTGCATGTGATACTACTTTAAAGCATTATACAACCTCATAATTTCATCAAATAAATCTTTCTCTGTCATTATTTTGTCAGAGTTGTTTATTTGTAAAGCAAAGTTATCAAGTGCTTTTTTTAATCTAGCATCAGTTGTATTGTTATAAACTTGAGTAAATCTATCTCTATCCACATAGTTTACATCAAATTTGTTTGTAAATCCATCTGTCACATCTTTCTTATACGTTGAAGATAATATATTATGATTTGAACTTTTATCGGTTATTAATGAACCATAAATCATATTAAATAAGTTTCTTACTTCAATAGGTACAATTTGCATTTGATTGGAGTTACCTATTACTTCACCGCCCCAATTTATAAATGAGTTAGGGTGTGGTGTTGTGCCATTAATATTATTATTTGTTGCGTATTTCGTGACAAGCATAGGGTCAGATATTATATTTGCTGAATCATATATATGTCCTAAATATTGTTTATCATTAATAACCATATCTGTATGGCTATCGCTAATAATGCCAGGCTTACGGCTATACATAACAATATCGTTACTGATATTAGCTTTATCTTGAAAAAAGTTATTATTAATCAAACTTGTCATTGGCGGTCTTTCCATTACTTTAAACAAGTCACTATCAGTATAAGTATCATACCTATCCAAAGCAATATTTACAGCTTGTTTCCAACTATTAGCACTTTCGTTTGCAATATCTCGAAAGTATTCAAGTGCTTCTGTTGAGTTTTGCAATTGCTTAATTGCGTTATCTGCGTCAACAAGTTTGTTTAAATCACTACGTGTATAGTAGTTAATATTACTTGGGTCAATTATAGGCGGTGACTCGAGCGTTTTTGCAATATTATCGTTACTATTTATAATGTTTTCTAAAAATTTTTCATCATAGTCATTTCTATTATCACTTTTAGTTGGCATATGATTTATATTACTTGCTTCTGATAACTTTGTATCTACATCAATCTTTTTATTATCAATATACTTATCAAGTGATGAATAGATAGGTTTATTTGTTAAACCTATAGCACTATTAAGTAATTCATTTTGCTCATAAATACTTGGTACATTAATTTTATATTGATTGGCTTCAAATACATTTGATGATGTGTCTGAAAATGACTTAAACATATCTTGTAATAAGCCACCAGCTTTATTTGATACAATATCTATAAATGGCTCAAATGGTTTTACTACTGTCGGCAGTCCTGTAAGAACTGTATCTATAGCCATATCATTTAACATATTTTGTGATGTTTCTAATGCATTAGTGGCATATTTTACTTTTTTATCATCATCTAAAAAGCTATCATCTAGCCAATTTGCGATATTATTACCAATAATAGAGCCGGCATTGCTACCTGCAACTCCACCAGCAATACTGCCTACAACTGATGGTGCAAATAATAGCGAACCACCTACACCACCAGCAGCACCTAAACCATATTCAAGAGTATTTCTGATATATGGTGATGTGTTTTCATATGTAGCTTTATTCATAGTATCTACAGCAAAACTTTTCACCCAATCTGCACTATTGTTTGCATATTGTTTCACAGCGTTTACACCCTCTTTTAATTGTGCGTTGTTGATTGTGCCATTTTCGCCATGTTGATATGGTAGTTCCATGCCCTCGCTATATTGCAAGGGCAGGTTATTATTATTCGCTTGATAAAGAGATTGCTTCACACGCATTTCTTGCTCTTTTTTATCTTCTTGTGCTTTTTTATCAATTTCAGCTTTTCGAGCTTTTTCATTCTTTTCATCAATATACTTTTGGACTAAATCGACCGTTTGTTTTTCTTCTTCTATACTTGGCTCATCTTCGCCAAATAAATGCGTCATCAACTCGTCCTCATCATATTGTGAAATGTTGCTGTCTTGATCAAGCTTGCTAAAGTATTCTTCTAATAATTCTTCTAATGTTTTCATATATTTACCTGTGGTGAAGTTGTGTAGTATTAGAGTTTATTTTGCATTAATTGTATTAATGATAAAATAAGCTTTAGGACAAGGCGCCCCACAGAAAGCCGAATGAGTGTACACAGAACGTACTCGATTGAGGCTTTTGAGGAGTAACGTAGTATTAGAGTTTATTTTGCATTAATTGTGCTTGAATGGCTTGTGCTTGTTGTGCTTGCATAGCCTGTTGCCTCATCATCTCAACTTGTGCCTCCTCTTTCGTCACAATATACTTACTAACATCTTTAAAGCCGATTTCTGATATGATTTCTGCTACGATATTGCGTACTTTATCGGCGTTTGACAATCCAAGTTGCATTAGTGTGCTTGTTGATAGTTGCAACAGAGTTTCTAGCCCTTGTCTTTTTATATCGTTAGCGCCAGTGCCTAACCCTGCCGATACATCTAAATCGAACGACGCATTTTCAAAGCTAGAGCCATCTATTATTAAATACTT
>CAYJIW010000033.1:16427-16651 GCA_964370335.1 uncultured Deferribacteraceae bacterium | reverse complement strand
GGTTATGATTCATCAAAATCGTTTATTGAAAAAGCAGATGAAAGATTAGTTAATAACAAAGGTAGCTTATGAACGACTTATCTATTTTAATAATTTCTGGGCTTTCTGGCGCTGGCAAAACAACTGCTGCAAACGTACTAGAAGACCTAGGATATGACAAAATTGATAACATGCCACTACAGCTTCTTGAACGTATTATCGAGCTGCTATACTCAACAGATGCG
>CAYJIW010000033.1:0-16417 GCA_964370335.1 uncultured Deferribacteraceae bacterium | reverse complement strand
GAAAATATCAAAAGTGGCTTTCGTTATTGATTCACGCTCGAAAGATAAAGAACTTGTATGTAAATCTATTGAGCTACTTAAAGAAAAATATAATGCGACATTGCTATTTATTGAAGCATCTGAAAATACATTAGTAAAAAGATATAAAGAAACAAGACGTAAACACCCACATGGTGGCGATATTGTTGATGCTATTAGAAACGAAGTTGAATTATTGAGCGACGTAAAAGATATGGCAGATGTTGTTTTTAACTCTGATAACCAATCTGTACATGAACTTGCTAACAATGTTCGTGATTACTTTAAAGATATAGCTACTAACAATTTATACGTTACTATCCAATCGTTTGGGTTTAAATATGGTACACCAGTTGATGCTGATATTATGTTTGATGCACGATTTTTACGTAATCCGTTCTTTGTTGATGAACTGAAAGATAAAACAGGACTTGATGATAAAGTTAACGAATATGTAAAATCAGACGAAAATTTTGATGTGTTTGCTAATAAAGTGATAGACATGTTACAATTTTTGTTGCCATTATATGAAGAAGAAAATAAAAAATATTTAAACATCGCAATAGGTTGCACGGGTGGTAAGCACCGTTCAGTAACCGTTGTTGAATATATTGCACATATATTGAAAGAGCGTACTAAAATATTTATACGCACAAAACACAGAGATATTGAAAAATAATTGATAAGAGGTAGAAATGGTAGGAGTTATAATCCTTACACACGGGCTATTTGGTGAAGAACTACATATAGCAGCAGAAATGATAATTGGTAAACAAAGCAAAGTTGAAATTTTATCTATGTTACCAAATAATTCACTAAAAGAGGTTACATCACAACTGGAAAGTTTAATAGAAAAGTATATGGCATCAGGCGTAGTAGTGTTTACTGATATGTTTGGTGGTAGCCCATCTAATATATCTATGGCATACCTACAAAATGACGCAGTTGAGGTTGTATCTGGTGTCAACTTGCCTATGCTAGTAAAGGCATACACAATGCGTATGGATAAAAAGGTAAAACCAAACCAAATAGCTGTTGAATCTGCTCAAGCGGGGCTAGAAAATATTAAAGTTGCTAGTGCATTACTTTCAATGGGAAAATAAGATGTAATATGAAAAAAGTAATTTATCGTGTAGACGACAGATTTATTCATGGTCAAGTGATGGAAGGGTGGGTGAATTATTACCACATTCCTAATGTTGTTATAATAAACGATAATATTGCTACGGATAGTTTTCAACAACTTATATATGAAAGCGTGTTACCACCGCAAAACAAACTACATATTTTATCTATTGAGGAATATAACAATTTTAATCCATCAGACTATTTTACTGAAGGGGTAGTGTTATATATTCTTGGCTCTATCAGCGATCTACATAGAACGAAAACTAATATTGTAAAAAATTCTTACATCAATATCGGCTGCTTGGCACATAAAGATTGTGCAATAAAAATTACTGATACTGTCTGCATTAGTGAAGAAGAAGCAGAACTTTTAAGTGATATGGTGAAAGATATTGATATTTTTGTCCACAAAGTACCATGGGAAACACCTATTAGCGTATCTCAATTTTTAGAAAAGGTTAATAGGTAGCTTATGAGTATTGCACAAGCTATTTCATTATTATTTTTGTCAGGCTTTGCATCAGTAGATAGGTTAGCTGGCTTCAATATTATGCTATCACGTCCGTTTATTGTTGCAGGCATTGTTGGCTATATGTTTGATAATATTATGATGTGTTTGCTTGTTGGCATACTGTTTGAATTTATCGGCATGTTAGAAGTTCCTGTTGGCACAACCATTACAAAAGATGATACTTTTGGCGGATATGCAACAGCAGTTGTTATAAGCGTTATACCATCTATAAACAATAGCTTAGGATTGTTGTTATGTGTTGCTGTCGTTATACTTTTTATTTATCCAGTAACTATTACAGATAGATATTGTAGGCAAATAAACCAATATTTAATTGCAGCCAGTATAAAAGAAGAAAAACACGATTACGAAAGCAAACTAATAAATCTTGGTTTAATCACAGCATTTTTTCGTGGGGTATTAGTATATAATGCGGCATTATTAGGTGTTTTCGTCATTATGGTTTTATTTACAAAATATACTACGGTGCAATCAGATAACCCTTATATGTCTATGTTACTACTATACACTTTTGTAGGTGCGTACTTATTTAAGTTTTTCACAGTCGACTTAATGTATAAGGTTGTGTTATTGTCACTAGGTATATTTTTTGGCGGGTATGTGTTATGAAGTTTATGACAGTTCTACCAACAATACTTAAAAGCATGGTGTATCAAGCCAACTGGAATACTCGCAATATGCAAGGCACTGGTTTTGCATGGTTAGTTAAAGATTTATTCAGACGCAACAATAAAGAAGTGCCAGCTGATGTTGTTTCTGATAAGCCAGAATACTTTAACACTAATCCTTATTTTATCACATTTATTTTAGGTGTTTTATTAAAAGAGTCTGAACAACAAAAAGAGTTGTTACAATATATCCGCGTGTATTCATCGGCATTAGCAGCTTTAGGCGATATTTTCTTTTGGCATTCGTTGCGTCCATTCGTATTTTTTGTATCGGTTGCTGTTATCTCAATCAATCCAAACCTAGCATTAATTGTATATCTTTTATTATATAATACTATCCATTTTGGGTTTAGGTTTTTAGGATTTTATTTAGGTTACAACTTAGGGCGTGATTTAATGTTGCTATTTAAGCGTATTTCATTTAATAGATGGGCTAGGTGGCTAGATGGTTTTTCCGTATTTATGCTTGGCGTAATTATATCAGCATTAATTAATTTTAATGGTGGCGAGATTACCTTAATGATAAAAGTAGCATTTGCTTTTGGGTTAGGTTTGTTGCTATCTATATTTGTATCTGCACCGATAGGAGTTGTTTTATTAACAATCTTGATTGGTATATTTTTAAAGTTAGGGATGTGATTTATGCAAAAATGTATCACAACAACAATTTGTAACGAGCTAGGTATGCACGCAAGAGCAGCAGCATCATTCGTAAAAAAAGCATCTGAATATAAATCAGATATTATAGTAAAAAAAGATGAATTTGAAGTAAATGGCAAAAGTATCATGGGGCTGATAATGTTATCTGCACCGAAAGGTAGCGTTATTGAGATTTGTGCTACTGGAGAGGATGCTTCCGATTGTTTGCAATCGTTAGAGTCGCTTATAAATAATAAGTTTGGAGAAGATGCGTGAAAATAAAAAATGGTTTATCCATCTCTAGTGGCATAGTTATTGGGAAATGCTTTAAAGTTGATAGAGATAAAGTTTTCGTTACTGGCTATCGAGTAAAAGATGTAGAAGCAGAAGTTAAGAAGCTTAAAGATGCCATAAACTATACATCTAACGCTATTGATGCAACTAAACTAACAGGTGAAGCAGGCAAAATTAATGCGGAAGTGTATGATGCTTATAAACTATTGCTAGAAGATGAACTATTTGTTGGGCAAGCAGAAGCATTAATTTATAAAGAAAGTTTTAACGCAGAATATGCATTAAAATGTGTTAGAGATAATATTATTAAAACGCTATACAACTCTGATAATGAATATATACGTGATAGAATGCACGATATTGATAACATATACCAAAGATTACAACGCCATATGATGAAAATTGCCTATGAGATGTTTGATAATGCTACAAGTAATTCAATAATTGTAACATCTGATATTATTTTATCTGACATCGAAGCAATGCTTGCAAAAGGTATAAAAGCATATGCAACTGATAGCGGTAGTCGTGTTACACATAGTTCTATCATTGCTAAAAGCGCTGGTTTGATAGCAGTTGTTGGGTTAAAAGATTTATACAAAAATGTTGAAACAGGTGATGAAATTATTATTGATGGCTTTCTAGGGCAAGTAGTTATTAACCCTGATAGCGAAACGAAAAAAAGATATGAAAAACGTGCAGAAGACTATAATAATTTTTTACAATCATTTAATCAAACACAAAATACAAAATGCTATACAAAATGTGGCGAAGAAATATCATTATTTGCTAACATTGAAGGCAATAGTGAACTTAGCTTGATTGATGTACATGGGCTACAAGGTGTCGGTTTATACCGTACTGAGTTTATTTATATGAGTAAAACGGATATAAACGAAGATGAACAATACAACATATATATTGACGCTTTAAGGGAACTTAATAACAAACGTCTAACACTTAGAAGCTACGATTTAGGTGGCGATAAAGTTGTTAGCGGTATGCATACATATAATGAACAAAACCCAGCGATGGGATTGCGTGCTATCAGATATTGTATGGCAAATCAAGATATATTTACTAAGCAAATTAGGGCTGTGCTGAGGGCTGCTTTTCATGGCGATGTATGGCTGTTACTACCAATGATTTCATCTGTTGATGAGTTGCTAGAAGTTAAAGCATTTATTGCTGAACAGTCAAAGATACTTGTAAAAAATAAAGTAGACCATAACGCTAATATCAAAATTGGCATAATGATAGAGTTACCAGCAGTCGTCATGTCTATTGATAAATATATTCCGCATGTTGACTTTTTTAATGTAGGTACAAACGATTTAATACAATTTTTAATAGGAGTTGATAGAGGTAACGAGTACGTTGGTCATCTTCACTCTAGTTTGAACCACTCTGTATTATATTCGCTACAACATTTATGCGATAGAATTAACGATAGTGGACGAGAATTATGTCTATGTGGTGAACTAGCTAGCGACCATAACTTTATTCCAATATTGCTTGGTATGGGGTACAACTCGTTTAGTATGAATCCTCGCTCATCATATAGTATTAGAAATATAATAAACATGCTAGATATTGAGAAGTGTGAACAATTAGTATCAAAAGTTATGGACGCACCAACAATGATAGAAGCTGAAAAAATCTTGAATAATTTTAACATTGAGCATATAAATACAAGTAAATTCCATACTGCTTAACGGAGTAAATATGAAAAAACGTATAATCGCTATATTGGTATTAATTGTTGTGAGTGTGTCAGGCTTTTTTGCTTACAAGTATTTTGAAAAGGAAAATTTAGATGTTTTAAAATTTTCTGGCGAACTAGAGATGGATAAGGTTGATATATCCTTTAGGGTATCAGGTCAAATTGACAACCTACTTGTTGATGAAGGCATAAAAGTTGTTGCAAATGAAGAAGTAGCCACACTTGACAATAAAGAATTTGTTACTAGATTAAACCTTGCAGAAGCTGATAATACATCATCTGTATGGGTATTGCAAGAGCTTGAGGCGGGCTTCACTAAAGAAGAAATTGCGCAAGCTAGGCAACAACTTGCACAAGCTAAGGCAGAATCACAAAATTTAGAAAAAGAGTTTGCTCGTACCCAAAAGTTATACGACCAAAAGGCTGTATCTCAATCAGAATATGACAGATTGCTTACATCTAAAAATGTTGCTAGCCTTAAAGTTAGTGAACTAACTGAACGACTTAAACAAATGGAAATAGGCACTAGGCAAGAACGTATAGAGCAAGCAAAAGCACAAAATATGGCTAGCAAATCAAATGTAGATCTAGCAAACCAACAACTATCATATACAAAGCTATACTCACCGATAGATGGTGTAGTACTTGATAAATATGCGGAAGTTGGTGAAATTGTACAAGCTGGTAGTCCTATTTTTTCTATTGGTAACAATAACAAGCTATGGCTTAGAGCATACCTACCTGTTACACAAGCACACATGATAAAACTAGGCGATAAGATGGCTGTCACTGTCGACTCTATGCCAGATGAAAAGTTTGAGGGCGTAGTTTCTTTCATATCGGACGTTGCAGAGTTTACTCCTAAACAAATACAAACAAGTATCGAACGTGTAAAATTAGTTTACCGTGTCAAAATTGATATTGTTGATACAAAAGGATTGTTAAAGCCGGGTATCCCTGCCGATGCTGTATTATGGGAATAATACTTGATGCATAACGATATAATTATCGAAGCACATAATTTAAACAAATCTTTTGGCGATGTAAATGCGTTAGTCGATTTTAGTTTAAACGTAAAGCGTGGCGAAATATCTGGTGTAGTTGGGCCAGATGGTGCTGGTAAAACTACACTTATGCGTATTTTGTCAACTGTTAGCCCTGCCGATAGCGGTACGCTTACACTAGATAGTATTGATGCAGTTAAACATTATCAAAAAGCACGTAGTAGTCTTGGGTATATGAGCCAGAAATTTGGACTATATCAAGATATGTCTGTTAGCGAAAATATTGACTTTTACGCAACTATACAAGGTGTATCAAAAACAGATATCGAAAAACGAAAAGAAACGCTACTAAAAGCTAGTGGCATGTATCAATTTAAGGATAGGCTTGCAGGCAAATTATCTGGCGGTATGAAGCAGAAACTTGCGCTATGCTCGGCACTTATACACGAACCAAAAGTACTTATATTAGATGAACCTACAAATGGCGTTGATCCTGTTTCAAGACGAGAGTTTTGGCAAATACTAAACAGATTTACAGCAAGTGGTACAGCTGTTGTTTATGCTACATCTTATCTTGATGAGGCAGAGCGATGCAATACTATCAATCTTGTAAATAAAGGACAAGTCTTAGCTTATGGAACGCCTGATGAACTAAAAAATATGGAAGATATAAACGTAATTGAAATAAAAGGCAATAAAACTAGAGATATACTAAATGCAATACCTAGTTGGCTAGGTAAGGCTTGGTCGTTTGGCTCGTCTGTTCATATCCATTCCCCCAAAAGTGTTACAGATGTTAATGCAAAACTGATAGGGATTATTGGTAACAGTTATGAAATATCAATAATAACACCTACGCTTGAAGATGTCTTTACTTATTTAACGTCAGAAGGTTACAACGATGAATAATAAATCTATCACTGTGCAAAACTTATCAAAAACTTTTGGCGATTTTAAAGCAGTTGATAACGTATCATTTGACGTTAATCAAGGCGAGATATTTGGCTTTCTTGGTGCTAATGGTGCTGGGAAATCTACAACTATACGCATGTTGTGTGGAATATTGCAACCTAGTGGCGGAAAAGGCGTTGTTGCTGGTTATGATATATCAACAAATGCTAGAGATGTTAGGCAAAATATTGGATACATGAGCCAAAAATTCTCGCTATACGATGAACTTACTGTTTATGAAAATATGCGTTTCTTTGCAAAACTATATAGCGTACCTAATGATATATTTAATGAAAGACTGAAAGAAACAGTAGAAAAAGTAAACCTTAGCGGTTATGAAAATACAAAAACAATTAGCCTTTCTGCTGGTATCAAACAACGATTATCGCTTGCATGTGCAATTATCCACAACCCAAAAATATTATTTTTAGATGAGCCGACATCTGGTGTAGACCCTATATCTCGTCGCAAATTTTGGGATTTGATATACTCGTTTGCTAGTAGCGGGGTTACTATTTTTGTCACAACGCACTATATGGACGAAGCAGAATATTGCGATAGAATTGCTATGATAACAGCTGGCAAACTACAAGAAATTGGCACACCAGAAGAACTGAAAACTAGCAAAATGAGGCTAGACGTAATTAGCATAACAAGTGAAGATTTATACAAAGTTGCAACAGTATTGAAAGACGCTAAAAATATATTTGATGTAGGGGTATTATCACACTCTGTTAGGATATTGTCGAAAGGGTTGACGACGGATGAAGTTAAACAAATGCTTGATAAATATAACACGCACTATGATAAGATTGAACATGCACAAGCATCGCTAGAAGATGTTTTTGTTAGCTTGTCTGGGGTGGATGTATGAATATAAGACGTGTAAAAGCCATCTCATACAAAGAATTTATACACTTATTTAGAGATATAAGAAGCTTGTTAGTTATTATATTTGTGCCGGTTGTATTATTAGTGTTGTTTGGCTATGCATTAAAGTTAGATGTAGAAAATGTTTCTATCGCAGTTATAGATTATGATAACTCGCCACTATCTCGTGAATATATTGCAAATATAAAAATATCGCCATCGTTTGATATCAACTACTATGTTGATACATATGAGGATGCAGAACGTTTAATGGATACTAATAAAATTAAAGCGTTTGTTGTTATTCCAAAAGATTTTAATAGCGATATGGTTATAGAAAATTATGCAGTTATACAAGCTGTAGTTGATGCTAGCGAAATATCTACAGCGTCAGCTATTATCAACTATTTGAACGGTATTACTGGTATGTTTAACGGTGTTGAATTAAAAGCACTACAAATGAAAAATGGGATAACATCGCAATTTGGCTATGTAAGTAGTGTTGTAAGGTTTTGGTTTAATGAAGATTTAGAGTCAGTAAATTATTTATTTCCGGGACTTGTGGCTATCATTATGGCAGTTGTGGCAGGTTTTTTAACTTCGCTAACAATAGCTAGAGAGTGGGAAACAGGCACAATGGAACAACTTATCCCAACGCCACTTACAGAGGGTGAAGTTATCGCTGGTAAACTTATAACGTACTTTATTATAGGGTTTATTGATATTATTATCTATGTGTATATGGGTGAGTTTCTGTTCCAAGTAGAGCTGAAAGGCAGTGCATTTTTAATGCTGTTTTTCTCGTTATTATTTTTGCTTTGTATGCTATCGTTTGGCACGTTTGTAAGCATTACTATGCGTGGACAGCTTGCCGCAAGTCAAGTTACGACACTATCAACAATGTTACCAGCGTTTTTACTATCAGGCTTTGTGTTCGATATTAATAATATGCCATATGTAATTCAACTAATCACGTATGCTTTTCCAGCAAGATATTTTGTCGATATTTTACGTGGTATATACCTAAAAGGGATAGGGCTAGAATACCTTATTCAAAACGGATTGTTTTTACTGTTTTATGCAACGCTTATGATTGTTTTATGCCGTGCAAAATTTAGGTTGAGGGCGTAATGATGGATATGTTTAATCGCTTGATAGCAATGATTTACAAAGAGATGGTTTACTTAGTACGTGATAAGAAAATGCGTATAATATTGATAGCTGTGCCATTAATCCAATCAATTATACTTGGTTATGCGGTAAATATGGATTTAAAAAACGTAAAAACAGCCGTAATTGATAACGATAACACGCAATATAGTCGTCAGTTGCTAGATACTTTTTTTAATAATGATACGTTTATTGAGATAGCCAATACAGACATGACTAATGCCGAAGATATGATGTTATCAGGCGATATTATGATGATAATTAATATACCAGCAGGATTTGCAGATGATTTAGTATCTGGTAAAGTTGCCGATATACAAGTTATACTGGACGCTACAAACTCGGTAAATACTGGCTCTGCAACTGGATATGTTTCAAGTGTGATAGCTATATTTAATCAACAATTTGTTGATAGTAATACACCGCAAAATATGGCTGGTGGCGCTGTTCTTGAGGTTAGAAACTGGTTTAATGATAATTTTGAAAGTAGAGATTTCTTTGTACCATCCATGCTAGCTATGCTATTGATAATTATAACAGTTTTATTATCGAGTATGGCAATAGTGCAAGAAAAAGAAACTGGCACAATGGAGCAACTATCAGTAAGCCCAATTACAGCAGGCGAGTTTATTGCTGGCAAAAGCATACCATTTGCGATAGTTAGCTTTTTAGATGTTATATTAATAATTTGTGTTGCAATATTCTGGTTCAATATCGAATTTACTGGCAGTTTGTGGCTGTTGCTGTTTGCATCGTTTTTATATATTCTTTGCACATTAGGTATGGGGTTATTAATATCTGCTATCAGCTCAACACAACAACAAGCTATGATGTCCATGTTTATGGTAGTTTTTCCGTTGATACTGTTATCTGGCTTTGCGTTCCCTATAGAAAATATGCCAGAATTTATACAATGGATAACATATGCCAACCCAATGCGATACTTCTTAGTGATAGTGCGTGGAACATTCTTAAAAGGGCTATCAATAGATAGCTTACTGGTGGAAACATTAGCACTAACAGCACTAGGGCTAATATATATTAGTGCAACATTTGCATTCTTGAAAAAACGATTGAATTAGTTATATATGAATAGTTTGAAAGCATATTGGTATATTAAATATTTTAATATATCTTTTCTTTAAACAATACGTATTACAAGTATATACTTCAAAAAAATCACCAAGTTTATATTTGCTTTTTTTAATGCCATTAAGTTTATATTCTTGGTAGATATGGTAGAACTTTTCATATTCTGGTTTAGATACTATTTGTTCTTCATGCAGAAATGTTTTTTTAGCGAAAGTATTCATTCTTTCGTTATTTTTAACTGTGTTTGTATCATGCCAACGGTAAGAAAATAATATTTTATCAATGTATTTAAACTTGCCATGCTTTGATAATTGCAGATGTAGATACCAATCCTCAAGCGGTGCTTCTTTTGTAAATTTAGCATGTTTGTCTATAATAGATTTTCTAAATAAATAGCCATTAGGGATATAATTACCTTGAACTAATGATTTATAGCTACCAAAACTATCATCTTGAAAGTTTACATGTTTATTGCTTGATTGTAGTTTTTGTCCAAAAGTTTGTTTGTTATTATTAAGATAAATGGTTTGCGAGTTATTGTCTATATATTCATTATCGCCAACAGCAAGTACAATATTTCCATCGTTTTCAAGCGTTTTACATAAAGTTTCAATGGCATTCTCTTTTGCAACGTCGTCTGATGCAATAAGATAGATATATTTTCCACTCGCTTTATTAACTAATTTGTTAAGCGTTTCAGAAGTTCCTGCATTTTCTTGTGTAGTGAAGTCTATATTCTTAAACCGTTTTTCACACTCTGATTGCATAGATTTTATAATACCAAATGTGTTATCTTTCGAACCATCATCAATGATAATTAGTTCAATATTATCATATGTTTGAGCAATAATAGATTTTATAGTTTCTGCAATATATTTATCATGATTATATGCAGGAATTAACACAGATATTAAAGGGTTACTTCCACTCATTTACAACCTCTACTACTTTTTTAACCTCATCTAACGTCATAACAGGGCTAATTGGCAAGCTAATTATTTCATCATGTATCTGCTCTGTAATAGGTAATTTGTAACTATTATATTCGCTATAAGCTGGTTGTTTATGTGGTGGAATAGGGTAGTGTATAATAGTTTGTATTCCGTTATCTTCAAGGTATTTCTGAAAATTATCACGATTTTTAACCCGTACAACAAACACATGAAAAACGTGCGATAATTCATCGTTATTTTTTGGTAATATGACAAGTGGGTTAGTGATATTTTCAACATAATATTTTGCAACTTCACGGCGTTTATTATTATCATTATCAAGCCCAACAAGTTTTACATCTAAAATACCTGCTTGCAATTCATCAAGCCTAGAGTTTACGCCTTTGTAAATGTGGTTATACTTTACATTACTGCCATAATTTGCAAGTGCTTTTACTTTATTGTATAGTTGCTCATCATTAGTGGTGATAGCACCACCATCTCCCATACAACCTAAGTTTTTGCCGGGGTAGAACGAAAACGCACTTGCATCGCCAAGGTTGCCAACACGTTTATTGTTGTAATATGCTCCATGTGCTTGTGCAGAATCTTCAATAACTTTTAGGTTATACTTTTTAGCAATTTCTAGCACTTTTGCCATATTGACAGCTTGCCCGTATAAGTGTACAACCATAATAGCTTTAGTGTTATTAGTGATTTTTTCTTCTATTAAGTCGGGGTTAATATTGTATGTATAAATATCAGGCTCAACAAAGATAGGGGTACAACCGTTATCTGATATGGCAAGTATAGATGCAATGTAAGTATTTGCTGGCACGATGATTTCATCGCCAACGCCAAACCCGTATGCTTTTATGATTAAATTGAGTGCATCTAGTCCGTTCGCAACACCGAGTGCATATTTTGTACCGCAATATTTAGCAAAATTGTTGCAAAACTGCTCGTTTTGCTTGCCTAACAAGTACCAACCAGAGTTAAGCACATCTTCAATACGTTTATCTATTTCAGTTCTATATTGTTCGTTAATTTTTTGTAGGTCTAGGAATTTAATCATGTTTAACCAAAAATTAGTAATAATAATGTTAATACTTGAGTGATTGCAAGTATTGTAGTTATTTTTTTGTATTTATTATATTTTTTGATAAATCTGTTAGTAATTGGTTCAAATATTTTAGTTCTTGGTAATTTAAGATAGTTGAATATTGTCCACCAGTTTTCAGAGTAATTAACTTCACTTTTCCAAGGTTTCACAGCGGCGTAGTGAATAATTTTAGGGTTAATTATAGAATTATATAGCTCATCTCTACTATAATGGCTTTCAAATTCAGTTTTTTGCAGTAGCTCATCTAGGTATGGATAGCCAATATAATTAAGTGGTAGGTATTTTACATTATTATCACATGCAATATTCATAATATCTTGATCTGGCCAGCGTTTAACGATATTATCATCTTTAATAATTTCAATCATTTTATTTTCAAGGTTATCTTCACGTATTTTTTTAAGATTTAAAACCCAGATACCGCCAGCAAAATAAGTATCTTTTAGCTTACTATTATATTTTATAGGTAAGTGGTCTAATTCTGCTGGATTATACTTTAAAAAAGCACTCCTTACACTTGCTAAATAATTTTTGTCGATATCAATATCAAAAATTTCTGATATATCATCATTAAATACAACATCGACATCGGAATATATTATTTTATCATGTTCTGGGAATAGTGAGGCGGCAAAACAAGGGATAATAGTATCAACTGTAAATTGTTGTTTACTTTGGTGGTTTTCAAAGTTGCCATCTGCCCAAAGTTTTTTAATAAAATCATCAACAACCATAAAGTTTAGTGATGCATTATCGAATTTATTAACAACGTTGTTAATCATATCCTTGCTTTCATCAGTAATATCACTATGAATAACATACATATCATAAAAAATGTCACTTTTAGCTTTATTTAATAATGAATAAAATGCAACACAAGCAGGCACAGCATAATTATTATCGAATGTGAAAAATATCGGTATATGTTTCGTCATTAAAATTTTCCAATCACTTTTTGGTTATCTGCAACGTTTTTTGTAACAATTGCACCAGCACCAATAATTGCATTTTTACCGATAGTAATACCAGCAAGTATTGTTGCATTTGCACCAATAGAAGCACCTTCTTTAATTGTTATGCCTTCAAGTTTAAAATCTTTATTGCCAGATTTAGGGTATTTATCATTACAAAATGTGGCGTTAGGTCCAATAAAAACATTGTTTTCAATAACCATGCCATTATATATCGAGACACCATTTTTAATTGTTACATTATCGCCAATAATAACATCACTTTCGATAAAACAATGCGAACAAATATTGCAATTTTCACCAATTATTGCACCATCTAAAACAACGCAGAATTGCCATATTTTAGTGTTTTTGCCTATGCTATTTGTTTGTACATCACTAAGTGTATGTGTCATTATTTATTTGCCTCAATCGAAAAGTCATCATAATTACGTATATAATCATTTTCGTCATAATGTTCAGAAGCTAACACAACGATAACGCAATCACTACTAAAGTTCGTAAACTCTCGCCATATATTATGTTTAATGTATAATGCTTTTGATGGGTCATTAAGATGTACAGTAGTGCGTTCCTTGCCATTATCAAGTGTGAAATCACAGCTGCCAGCGATACATATGATAGCTTGCTCTAGCTTTCTATGTGCATGTTTGCCACGGATAACATCGGTATCAGTACCCCATATGTAATAAACTCGCTTAATATCAAATGGTATGTCAATATTGTTTTCAATTGCAACTAAACTGCCAGTATGGTCACCACAAACTTTAAACTCAAGCATTTGATACATAGTAACTCCTTTAAACATATATTATATAGCATACATAGTTAAATACTACAAGTGGATTGTTCGTATTTACTACTGTAAAATACTATTTTTGATGCTCTCTATTATCATGTTTGTAGCATTTGGAAAGTTATATTTGATATGCTCATTAGCATACTTTTTTCTTTGTTGTTTTATTTTATCATTGCCATTAATTACTATATCATCAATAAACTTGATTATATCTTCTTTAGTAAATGCTTGATAACAGTTATCAAGCATTTGTTTGCCATAATCTAAAAACTCATCATTATACGTGTTTGCAGTAAGCATATAGCATTGTGGATTATCAGTATAAAAGTATTCTGCTAAAAAAGAGCCACAGTCGTTTATTAAGCCATCAGAATTTATAAACGTATCAAAATAGTCATCAGATGTATCATAAGTAACGTTACTATTGCTAGTAAGTTTTGTTAAATACTTCTCAACCTTATCCTTGCCCCATACATTGTTTGTCAAATTTACAAATAAAAGAGGGTGAGGTCGGAAAACAAAATCAATATTTGGATACATTTTCGGTAGTTCTAAAAACAAATCTGCAAACCTTAAAAAATTTGAAAGATTTAATCCGCCTTTCCATTCTGTCACAGTGTGATGTGGTGCAATAATTATTTTCTTTCTATCTCTTTTAACTTGTTTAATATTAGCTATTTTATCCATTTTGCTATAACCAGTAATTTCTATGCTTTTTAATTTAGGGTTAGCTTTGATAATTTCATTATAACAACCATTAGATTCAATAAAATACTTCCAAGCATTTTGTATAAATGACATTCTAAAAAAGGTTATATCATATTTTGTACGGCCAGAATAAGCATAGTTGATAAAAAAATATAGTTTGTTATTATTTATTAAATGTATCGAATTATAATATTTATATGTCATGTTATCATATGGATTAGCAAAGCAAACAATATCAATTTTATCTGTGTAATCTGTAAAAGATTTTGTATTATAATCATACGACATGTAAACGTTATTGTATTTACTATTTAATGAATTGTAAGTCTTCTCTAGCTGTGAAAGCATATTATCATTACCTCTTGCAACATCTGGGATTACAACGATGAATGGTTCAAACATATCGTCTGTAAACATTTTTTCATAGATAGAATATGCAGAAAAAGAACTATCAAATACTACATAAAAACACACTTTAATTTTACTATGTTTTGCTTTTAGCTTTAATTCATTTAATATGATAGGTATATTTTGTTTATATTTTTTTGATATATAATCATTATATAGATTATTATATCTATTAAATAAAGATTTTACTAACCTACCAATAATAGGAATTTTTTTAACAAATCTTTTTAATTTATACACATCTGCTCCATATAGTAGTATATTTTGTAACAATATATGTTATATAATGTACCAATTGATTGCAACAAAAACATCATTCATCCTTACTTTTTATTTACTTATTAGTATAAATATGTATAATGTATCGTATAAAATCAATTGCGAGGTGGATTATGGCAGAATTTAAGTATGAAGTTGTTAAGCGTCTTGGCGTGCTTGGCGAATCGGCAAAAGGGTGGACAAAAGAGTTAACTCTTGTTAGCTGGAATGATAAGCCAGCGAAATACGATATTAGAGAGTGGTCACCAGAAGGTGATAGAATGGGTAAAGGTGTTACCCTTACTGACGAAGAAGTTGCTAACTTAAAAGCAATACTTGAAAAACTTGAAATTTAATAATAAATTAGCCCACTGTAAAGTGGGCTTTATTTTTGTTAGATAGTTGTCATGTTTAATGGCTTTCTTGATGGTACCTTATGTGTTTTGTATAATGGATAACCAAACATTTGCCCACCAACAACACTTTCATCATCTTTTATGCCTAGCATATCTCTTAACGGTTTATAGTGTTTTACAGCACTTGTAAAATATCCCGCCCAGCAAAATCCAATACCTTTTGACGTGCCTGCTATCTCTAGATAAGCCAATGCCATATTGCCATCTTCTACTTTCCAATCATATTTTTCTGGCATTACACAAACAAGCAAGTGTGGCGCACCACGCATAATAGCATCGTTACCTTTCTTGAATGCACGTGCTAATGCTTTTTTAAATACGATTTCTTTTTTCAAGTCCTCGTTATCGCCTGCGTTTTCGATGTTTAGCGACTCGCAATAATCAGCAACATGGCTAGCTACTTGATTAACTTGTTCTTTGCCGTTTATAAGCACCCATCTTGTCGCTTGCGTATTTTTTGCTGATGGAGCATATCTGACAGTGTCCATAAGTTGCGCAATATCCTCATCAGAAACGAGTTTATTTTTATACATACGAACACTACGACGAGATTTGATAAGCATATCGACTTCTTCAAACTCAGGGATAATTTCTTTATTGATAGGGGTAAACTGCTTTTCATCAAGCTTAGCTACTGAACAAGCATCGTGTGGACAAAACGCAACACATAACCCGCATGCTATACAATAATCTGTACGGCGGTCTTCTATAAA
>CAYJIW010000032.1:1453-16826 GCA_964370335.1 uncultured Deferribacteraceae bacterium | reverse complement strand
CATGGCAGTTGTTAAAAAAAGATTTCAAAGAAAAAAAGTTTGCCGTTTTTGCGTTGACAAAATAGATATAGACTATAAAGACGCTAAACTACTTAGACACTTTATCACAGAGCGTGGCAAAATCATGCCTAGAAGACTTACTGGTACTTGTGCTAAACACCAGCGTTCACTCGCAATAGCTATCAAAACTGCACGTATTATTGCAATAGTGCCGTTTACACTTAACAAGTAATCTAAATTTTCTTAATACTGCGTCGTAAATTGTTTGCGACGCAATATTTTTTACTATATAATCCTTAATATGAACTATTACATACTTTTATTTCCAACAGTTAGCCTATTTTTGTTTTATCTAATATTTACGTTCCCACAAGCAGCGCTTGTTTCGCTATTCTTGTCGCCTGTGTTCCTTGTTAGATACCTTGGCGCTATTGACAGAACAAAACAAACTGATATTGCATTTTTAGCCATCATTGGTATCGCTACTGTTTTTCTACCTATCCAGTCGCTATCATACTTTTTGATGATACTTGCGCCTATCGTTTTCCTTACAATATTTAGGGAAAAGTACACACAACACTCATATATCCCAACTGTTTTTGCTCCGTTACCTTTGGCAGTTACGCTTGCTGTATTAGTTATACTTGTGCCTGCTTGGCGTGAAGCTATCACAGCGCAAATGGTTGCAACTATTGATATGGTGCTTAATCCATTTAACGATATATCTATTGATGCTGCAAACTATAATAGCGTTGTGTACCTACGTGAAAATAAAGCCGATATAGCAAACTCGCTGACGAATATCTCGCCTGCGATTATGTTTACGCTTATTAGCATTATGGTGTTTATTGCAGATAAGTTTTCAAATATACTTGCTGCTAATGACGAAACAAAATTTCGTGATTTTAGGTTGCCAGATAACTTTATTATACCGTTCATTGTTGGCGGATTTTTAATACTTATTGATAACGACATCACAAAAGCTATCGCATATAATATTATTATCGTTTATGCGCTTCTATACTTTTATCAAGGGTTACAGTTGTTATTCATCATGTTTGATAACTTCAACTTATCAAGACTTATCAGGTTGATACTATACATATTTATATTTGCAGAGCCGATTTTATTAATGATGATTGCAATAATAGGGCTATTTAGTATCTGGTACACTCCAAAATGGTTTAAAAGGGCAGAAAGTTAAATGGGCGGACATAACCATAACCACGGAACAGTAAAACAAAATACTACATTAATTGCTATGGCAGTTGCATCGTCACTTGCTATTGTTAAAGTAGTTGTTGGTGTTATGGCTGGCTCACTAGCGATAATTGCTTCTGCTGTCGATTCTGTACTTGATGTTTTTGCATCATTTTTTAACTATATCGCGTTACGTATTTCAGATAAACCAGCTGATGAAACACATAGTTTTGGACATGGTAAGTTTGAAGCGTTAGCATCGTTTATCCAATCGTTAATCATTCTTGTTACAGGTTTTTTCATATTATATTCTGCATGGAACAAGTTTTCTACTAGCAATTATGAGCCTATACCTACTTATGGTATAGTTGTTATGGTAATATCATTAGTTGTTACAGCGTTGCTAACTGTTTACATGCGACGCAAAGCAAAACAAGAAAAATCTACTATTTTAGAAACTGATGCTATGCACTATGCTATTGACTTATATACTAATGCTGGCATTTTGCTTGCGCTAGTTATTATAAAATTTACCGGCTGGGATTTTATCGACCCTATAATTGCTGCAATTGTTGGTGTTTATATTATCATTTCAGCATTAAAGCTTAGTTTCAATGTGTCGAAAATACTGCTTGATAACAATGTAGATGAAGAAACTTATAATAAAATAACATCTATATTGCAATCATTCGGAGCAGAATTTTATAAAGATGTGCATGACTTACGCACAAGAACATCTGGCTCAGAAGTTTTTATTGATATGCATATGACAATGTGTAGCGACCTGCCGCTAAAACAAGTACATGAAATTATTGATGAAATAGAAAAAGCAATCAAAAATGAACTGCCAGAAGCCGATATTATTATACACCCAGAGCCATGCGAACATAAAACTCAACGTGAAAAAGATTTATGCTGTAACGCACAATACATACATAAATGGCTACGTGATACGAAAACGACGTAAATTCATAGTGAGATTACAACTTCTATCATTCAGCTTATATAATTAGCGAAGGGATTTTATGGAAAAATATGTTGCCTTTTTACGCGGAATAAATGTAGGTGGCAAAAACAAGATTTCGATGCCATTGTTAAAAACTGCATTTGAAGATGCGTGTTTTCTGTCGGTAAGGACTTACATAAATAGCGGAAATGTAATTTTTGAATGTAACAATAAAAACACCTACGATATAAAGCTTCAATGTGAAAACATAATAAAGAAAAATTTCGGTTTAGATATCTCCGTTGTAGTCGTTTCACATAATGATCTGAACGACATGCTATTGCACGCACCTGAATGGTGGGATGCTGATAGTGAGTGCAATCATAATGCAATATTCATAATTCCACCTACTACTGCTGATGATATACTCTTAAAGATTGAAAGCATGAAACACGAGCTAGAAAAAATCTACAGTTATAAAAACTTGATATTTTGGACAGCACCTAAAAACACTATTAATAAAACTGTATGGATAAAGATTGCAAATACAACTGCGTATGCCCAAATCACAATAAGAAACGCAAACACTGCAAAAAAGTTGCTTACACTTTCTAAAGTATAGCCCTCTATATTTAGTAAATGAAACTACTTAATCCTATATCCTATGCCAGAAACAGTTTGTATAATAGATGGATTTTTTGGGTTTATTTCTATCTTTTGGCGTAAGTTTTGTATGTGAACATCTAGGCTACGTGACCAACGATACAACGTATTTTTACCCCATAAATCTTCTATTATCTTATCCCTAACTAATGTTTTACCTTTGTTCTTGCTAATGTAGACAAGTAAATCAAACTCTTTCTGTGTTAGTTTTAAGTTTTCGTTATTCTTGTAGGCTTGGCGTTCCGTAATATTAATTGTAAGCCCATGAAATATCACTTCTGAAACATCAGCGCTATTAGATTCTACCCTATTTACTTCCACCCTACGCAACACGGCATTGATACGTGCAATAAGCTCCATATTCTCAAAAGGTTTTGATACGTAATCATCTGCGCCATATTCAAGACATATAACTTTATCTGATACGCTATCGTTAGCTGATACCATGATTATTGGTACTGCGCTTTCTTGCCTGATAAGTTTACAAATTTGCTGACCGCTAATATCTGGCAAACCTATATCAAGTAAAATCAAGTCGTATATGTTGCTTTTAGTTTTTTTAAGGCATTCCATACCTGTGCTTGCTATATCAACATTATATTTTTCTAAAGTTAGAAACGTCTTGAGCAGATCAGATATTTCGCTATCGTCGTCTACTATTAAGATTGTTTTACTTATCGCATTTTCTAATTGCATACTCTATCACGTCCGTAAGATTTATTATATCAGTACAGTTTTGCATAAATTCTGCATATAAACTTGTATCTATTGTGTTCCAACCACATTTTTTAATAATTTCGTTGTTCTGCATAGGTGCATCAACCGCTATATGAAACTTTGAGCCAAGTGTCCTTGCGTGTAGTGCAAGCAACGCATCACGGCCACCTTCATAATTAACAGCATCTAGCACATCAGATAGCGAGTGCATGTTGATATACTTCATAACCATTGGCGATAAAAAATTACCAACATTATCAGCTTTTACCAACATTCTGCAACCATCTCGTAGCGCATTAGATGCGTTATCAATCTGGTAGATGAGTTCTTCTATATACTTTGTATTAGTTTCAAATATAATGCCACTATATTTTTTTGTAAGATTGACAGAGTAATTTTTTATCATTCTTTCCATTAGTGATATTTGGCTAACAAATATATCGCCACTAGATACATCAACAATGTTACCATCAGTATCTAGCACATAGTTAATGCCAAACCAAGATACCCTAGCGCTAGCAGTCATTACACATTCTCTAATAGCTTTCACTAGCGGATTTAATGTATTATTGTTTGCACAATTATCTACCCTAAATACACTAATGCTATCAACGCAAACTGTTGCAAGCTTATCAATAGTACGCTTTGCAGAAAGTGCCATAACAACATTTGCAGCGCCACCAGTATAGCCAAGCTGCCCATCATAACGCACACTTGCAAGATTGATAATTGCATTACATTCCATGATTGACTTGTGGAATAGTATCGGCACTTTCGCTTTAGTAGTACCGTAATAATTGAATTGAGCTATATCATTTTTATCAATAACTAATTCTTTATCTTTATATTTTGCCATGATTGAATGGCTACGTAACGAAGAAGATACAATATATTTTAGCTTACTTCCGCAATCTAAAATTACTCTATCTACAAGCTCTATTGGTGTTCTGCTATCAACAATGACCATGATAGCTGATGCGCTATAAATAAAGTCTTTCAACCCTTCAGAGTAATCTGATGATTTATCAAGACTTTCAAGCACATTTTCTATTGATATCGGCTTTGAGGTAAACGTATCTGGTTTATCCACCGATTTTTGACATAGTTCGTTTATATTCATCAATATTTTCTCCAATACTGATTTTGTGCTCCTTACCTTTTGAAACAAGCGATTGTATAATCAACTCTCTTAAAGCATCTTTATCGCGTCGCTTAGCAACATCGACAAGGCTCACCTCTTTATCTACAAGCAAGCAAGGGCGTATCTTACCATCTGATGTAATTCGCAATTTATCACAAGTAGAGCAAAAATGGCGTGACATTGGCGTAATAATACCAATTGTTGCACCATTATTTAGTTTATAATTAGCTGCTGGACCAGACTTCGTGTCCCTAGCTATCATTTGCGGATCAAACATAGCGATACGTTCTAAAATTTCATCACCAGTGATTATGCTATGTTCGCCCCATTCTGTCGAGTTGCCTATCGGCATAAACTCTATAAATCTAACAATTATATTATTTTCAGCTGCAAAATTACAAAAATCAATAATTTCATCATCATTAAAGCCTTTTATAGCAACTGCATTTACTTTTATTTGCTTAAACGGCATTTGTGCCGCTAGTTTAATATTTTCTACAGTTTTGTAGTGGTTATCTGTACCAGTAATATATTTAGCTTTTTCAGCATTGAGCGAATCTAGGCTAATGTTTAAACGCTTAACACCAGCATCGTATAGCTCTTGCCCAAACTTATCTAACAAAGATGCGTTTGTTGTAAGCATAATCTCATCTATACCTTCAATGGCAGATAAGTTTTTTACAAACCCTGCTAAGCCTTTACGAACAAGTGGTTCGCCACCTGTAATACGTATCCTATCAACGCCAAGTTCTGCAAACACTTCTGATATAAATAAAATATCTTCATAACGAAGTATTTCTTCGCTATTGATATATGTAAAGTTGCTTTGTGGCATACAATATTTGCATCTAAAGTTACATCTATCTGTAACAGATATTCTTAAATATCGTAACTGTCTGCCATAACTATCTAAAATATTACTCATATATTGAAACTTCTGTAGTTTTTTCCTTCTTTTTTCCAAATATTCTAGCAATGTAGATACTTACTTCATATAATACAAGTAGCGGTATCGCCATAGCTGTTTGCGATATAACATCTGGTGGTGTAAGTATTGCAGCACCAACAAATATCATAACTATTGCATATCTACGATATTTTCTAAGCATTTGTTCATTTACTAAGCCCATCTTCACTAAGAAGAAAACGATAACTGGCATTTCAAACACAAGCCCAAACGCCATAATTAGCCTAGTAACGAATGATAAATACCAACTAACTGATAAGTTTGCAACCATGTTCCAGCTAGGGTCTGCGTACTTTAAGAAAAACTGAAACCCAAACGGAAATACAATAAAGTATGCAAACGACGCGCCAGTAAAAAATAGTACCGATGCAAAAAATACGAAACTAAAAACGTATTTACGTTCTTGCGCGTATAGCCCCGGTGCAATAAACTTCCATAATTGGTATAATATAAACGGCATAGAAACAAATACTGATGCCATTGCCGCAAGTTTAAGCTCTGTAACAAATCCTTCTGTAATTTTTAAGAACGCAACAGTAGAATTTTCTGGCATGTACCTAATAAGCGGGTCAAGCAAGTAGTTCATTAAAACTTTACCTTGCGAATATGTGCCAATAAACACGATAACTAAACATATAAATACGTAAACAAGACGTTTTCTAAGTTCAACTAAATGTTCGGATAGTGGATATGTTTGCTCCACCTTTTCCCTATCTTTAGCTATTTTTGTTTCTATATCAGCCACTTACTTCCTCATTATCTTTTTTTGCGACGCTAGGTTTTGATTCTATACTAGCTGGTGGCGTAAGTTTTTGTTCCCACTGGCTACGGTATTGTTCAGTATAGTCCTCTTTATCATTCTCATTAGTTTTTTTAGGTGTGTCGCTAAGTTCTGCTTGCAAATCGACTGATTGTTTTAAGTCATTAATATTTCTACGAAACTCGCCATACCCTTTACCAAATGATTTTGCAATCTCAGGCAACTTTTTTGGCCCAACAACTACTAATGCAATAGCAGCAATAAGTATTAATTCGCTCATACCTAGTCCAAACATAGATAAACCTCACTCAATCAATTTTATAAAACATTATTATGTACGATAACATCTAAAATTGCAAGCCTTTAGTATTATAACCACGATATATTTTATCTTGACAAATATTGATAATAATCGTTCAATCTTTTGTAATAGCTATATATAGGAGCATATTATGATACCTGATAATGAATATATTGTATTTCAAAAAGATGATATAAAATTATTTTTACTTAAAGGCAAGCAAGCGTTACCGTTTATTGATATTGTTGCTAATTTTAGGATAAATGTATTTAAAGAGTTCCCATACTTATACGAGGGCAATATAGAAGATGAACGTGGTTATATCACATCATATACTGAACACGATGATGCTAATATTATACTTATTTATAAAGGTGATAGTGCTATCGGTTTTTCTAGTTCGCTACCTTTATCAATGGAAAGTGAATATATTACTGACGTTATTAAAAATGCTGGGCTAGATATTAACGATTACTTATATCTTGGTGAAGCTATTATAAATAAAGAGTACCGTGGCATAGGAATATTGAACAATATCATAGATATACACACAAGCGAAGCAAAAAAACTTAACCTTAGCAAATTCTGTTTTATGGCAGTATTACGTGATAGTAACCACCCAAACACACCAAAAGACGATAATTATATCGCAAATGAAGTAATTTTTAGCAAAAAAGGCTTTTCACCAATAAATGATTGCTACGTAAATATTGAATGGAAAAACTGTATAACTGGCAACATGGAAGAAAACACGCTACAGTTCTACACTAAAGATGTTTAAGCTTTTGGCAACTGCGCCCTATTAAACTTAGCTAATAACTTTGGCACAACGCAATCAGGCACGAATGTAGTAATATCGCCACCGTGTTTTGCAACATCTTTTATAGTGCTAGAGCTTAAAAATATATATTCTTGGCTAGGTATTAAGAAAATTGTATCTAATTCTTTATTCAAGCGTCTATTCATTAACGCCATCTGAAATTCGTACTCAAAGTCAGATACGGCACGTAAACCACGCAAAACATAATTTATATCCATAGTTTTTGTGTAGCTAGCTAGTAGGCCAGAAAACTCTGTAACTTCAACATTATCAAAGTGTTGCAACGCCTCTCTTGCCATTTCAAGACGCTCTGCCACGCTAAACAAAGGCGACTTAGAACCATTATTAGATATTGTAACATAAAGCTTTTCGCACATTTTTGATGCACGCTCAACTAAGTCATAATGCCCCATTGTAAGCGGATCAAACGAACCCGGATATATAGCCTTCATACTAGCCCCCAATATTTAAAAAACGTATAATTGTATCGCCATATTTACGTTCATCTAATACTTGAAAATCACTATACAATAAAAATTCAGTTTTGTAAAACTCTTCATAAATAACAAGTCCACGATCGGCAAGTAGGTTGGCATCTACTATAGTTTTTAAAATATCTGCCGACGAGTATTTAGCATAAGGTGGATCGAAAAATATTAAATCGTATTGCTTTGATAGCGTTGCACCCTTCGTTAAAAAGTTGCCACTATATATATTGTAGCTACCCTTTGGCAATAAATGGCTATTCATATTTATTGCTGCTGTATCAATATCTAAAAAGTCTACAGATTTTGCACCACGACTATACGCCTCTATACCTAACGCACCAGTACCACAAAACGCATCTAGCACATTCGCATCAGCGACTGCATCATCTAGTATCGAAAATATTGAGCCACGTAACTTATCTGTTGTTGGTCTAACGTGTGAACCGCTTGGCGAATTCAACTGCCTTGCCTTCAATATGCCACTTACTATCCTCAAGTAAATTCTCCTTTAAGTACCTACACATTACATTAAAATCTACATTATCGCTAGCATTTTTATATAACTGTTCGTCGTATGCTTTTACTAACCCTTTATAGCCAGCAAACTTTATACCATTACCATAGCTAGCGTATAACAACGCACACATCGTTTTTACGACATCGCCTAGTGCATTGTGGTATGCACCAGCGATATAATTATCGCTTTGATATACTTCGCTTGGCAACCCAATACGTATTACGTTTATATCTTTTGACATATACTCGATATATGCACCTGTCGTCAATAACAACATTCGCTCAAAATCTAGTGGTATATATTTTTCTTGTTTATATAGCTCTGCTAGTTCAGTATCTGATAATACTATTGTTGGATATATCCTTGCAGTTGTGACGCCTGTATTTGCAAGTTTTTTTGCATCTTCCACAACCGATAGTTCATCTGTGCCGTACATACCAACCATAACTTGCACACCGCATGTTGCTACTGTTTGGATATTGCGTATCGCATCAAATACATCATCACTTGTATATGGACGTTTATTCATTTTTAACGCCTCGTTTGATAAACTTTGTACACCTAACTCAATATGATTTATGCCGTATTGAGTTGCTTCTTTTAATAATGTATCACTTATTGTATCTGGACGTGTAGAGTACCTAATATTGTTTATGCCAGCATTATGCGCAATTTCGTACAACTGCACCCTAATATTTTTATCAATAGCGCCAAAGTTGCCACCATAGTAAGCTAACTCGTTCCAGTTATTGCTATATTTTTTGTATTGTTCGATTTGAGATATGGTTGATGATAGTAAATCTGTAGGTTCTGCATGGTTTGTTATTGCTGATTGGTTACAGTATGTACATTTGTTACCGCAAGCGATAAACGGCAAAAAGACGGGTAGGATGTTATTCATTTTCTATAATATCAAGTAATTTTCTTGCTGCCAATTTACTTGCAGAGCGGATAGAGTGTCCACTAGCAATAGCTTTCATGCCTTTGATAGATACTTCCATAGTGTATGTTTTGCTATGTTCTGCGCCTTCTGTAGCGATAATATTATACTTTGGCAAGCAAGAATAATGCTTTTGAGAATACTCTTGCAACTCGCTTTTGGCGTCACGATATTCGCCGCTATCATAACCCTCATCAAGTGCCAAAAGTAACAGTGGTAACGCAAACTTTTTTGCCTCGTCATAGCTACCATCAATATATATTGCAGCACAGATTGCTTCAAAACTATCTGCTAGTATAGAGCGTTTATCTTGCGTATCGCCAGTACGTTCGCCCTTGCCAAGCAATATAAAATCGTGCAAATTGATTTGCTTTGCAAGTTTGCATAAGTTTACTTCGTTTACTGTATGCGAGCGAAGTTTAGACATAGCGCCTTCGTTCAAATCATGCAAATTTTGTACAATATAATCAGATACGATAAGCTCGATAACGGCATCGCCAAGATATTCAAGGCGCTCGTAATTGTATGGCAAGTTTGCCTCATAAGCGTATGAACTATGAGTAACGGCCTCAATTAAGAGGCCTTTATTATTAAACGTGTAACCTAAAATCGTTTCTAGTTTTTCAATGTGCAACATATTTTCGTTCAACATAAATCACACATATTTGTAATAATCACTACTCGTACTTTTTGAACAATAGTGATGCGTTAGTGCCACCAAAACCAAACGAGTTTGACAAAGCGTAACGAACATCGTGTTTAACAGCTTTGTTAGGTGTGTAGTCTAGGTCGCAATTTTCATCAGGTGTTTCGTAGTTGATAGTAGGCGTAATTATACCCTCTAGGATAGATTGGATAGAATAAATAGCCTCAACAGCACCAGCAGCACCTAATAAATGCCCAGTCATAGATTTTGTTGATGAAATTTTAACTTTATTTGCATGTTCACCTAACACTGCTTTGATAGCCATAGTTTCTAACTTATCGTTAGGTGGTGTCGATGTACCGTGAGCATTGATATAATCAAGTTCGCTAGGGTCGATACCAGCGTCGTTAACTGCCATCTGGATACAACGTCTTGCACCGTTAGCATCTTCTGCTGGTAGTGTAACGTGGTATGCATCGCTAGTCATGCCATAGCCAACAACTTCAGCTAATATAGTTGCACCACGCTTTTGTGCATGCTCTAGGCTTTCAAGAACTAAAACGCCAGCACCTTCGCCGATTAAAAAGCCATCACGATTTTTGTCGAACGGACGGCTAGCAGTCATAGGGTCTGGGTTACGAGATAATGCACGCATGTTACCAAAGCCAGCAACAGCAAGCGGAGTAATAGCGCCCTCTGTACCACCTGCAAACATAACATCTGCATCGCCACGTTCAATAATACGTGCCGCATCACCAATAGAGTGTGTACCAGTAGCACATGCAGTAACTATACTTACGTTTGGACCTTTAAGGTTGTGGCGGATAGATACTAAACCGTTAGCCATGTTGATGATTGCACCCGGAATAAAGAAAGGAGAAACTTTACGTTGACCATTATTTAAGTAGCCTGTTTGAGTATCTTCAATTAATTTGAAGCCACCGATACCAGCGCCAATGCAACAACCAGCACGCTCTTTATCGAACTCAACTTTATCAAGCCCTGATTGTGCCATAGCTTCATCAGCAGCAGCGATAGCAAAATGTACGAAAGAGTCATATTTTTTTGCATCTTTTTTGTCCATGAAATCTTCAGCGTCAAAGTTTTTAACTTCTGCGCTAATTTTGACAGGAAAATCTGATGCATCAAACTTTGTAATAAAACCTGCGCCACTTTTACCAGCGACTAAATTATCCCAGTTCTCTTGAACTGTATTTCCAACAGGGCTGATAGCGCCCATACCTGTAACAACAACACGATGTTTCACGAAGCCTCCAAATAAAGAAAAAAATTAATAAAATTAGAAATAAAAAACTAATCGTGCATAATATACCATAAGTGAACATTTTATACAATACAAATTTTATGCTATAAATCGTATTATAGCGTTGTTCTGCTTGCAAAAACGTGTTAAGTATTTTCATGAGATTGGATTGAGATTATGTACTGATACATAAGTGATTTTTGTAATGACGATAGAATATGGAATGAGTGTACACATAAAAGTACTCGATTGAGGGATTGAGAAAACATTATCGTTAGCTGTTTTTGCAAAGCAAATTACAGATAACCTAATGTTTCATGAAGCGAAGCGAACATAAAACAACAACGTAGTAGCATTGAAACGATTAATAATGAAATCGACTTGAGAACGAGATGAGCGTACAGAGCAACACACTGTGTTGCCACAAGGCGAAGGCGGAGTGGCAACGACGGCGGAGGGTACCGCAAGAAACTGACTGAGCTTACATTGAACGTAAGTGACAGGAAGTTTCTGAGGAACAACAAAGTTATCATGTCGATTTCGTATTAATTAAGGTTTGCGACGTATTATTGGGGCTGTATCGGCATTACTATCATGATCATAAAACTCCCAATCTTCATTATTCAAGTAGTTATTCAATATCCACAACTTGCCTGTATCTTCAGTTTCATCATTCAATTCGCTAATAGCAGAAATATTACTAACATTATCAATTGAGTATTCGCCACTATTAGTATGAATAGGGTTTATGCCATTATTACTTAATGAATATGCACCAGAAACTGTTGCTGCCCTCGGTTCATCAACATTACCATTAAGACCTACAATACCACCAATGACATGACCTGTAATTTCGCCAATATTATATACAGATGTAATTGTACCACCATCATTATTGCCCGCAATGCCACCTATGCTACCATTAGTACTTACGCCAACAACAACACCTGTATTGTAACATGCTATAACATCACTCACGTTGTGACCAACTATACCGCCCACAACGTTATTGACATTAATTGCCTCAGATATTATTGTGCCAGTATTATCGCTTGCAATAACTGTACCAGTGTTCCAGTACGCTATACCACCGACAACTGTACCCGTTACAGTTGCAGAGTTACTACTATTAACTATTGTGCCATTGTTATAGGTAACTAGACCACCAGCACTTCCAGTACCATATATCTTTGATTTATTATCAGTAGATACATTTGTAAGTGTGCCACCATGTTGTATGCTATATGCAACACTGGCAATTTGGATCTCTCCTGTAACGCTTATATTGTCAAACTTAACATTTTTTACTGTACCATATACATATTTAAAAAATGCAACATCATCTAATAATGGATCAAGCATTGCTATATTTGTTATCGTATGGTTATCGCCATCAAATATGCCATGATAATCATTAATTTGTACCCAGTTGCTAGAGTTATCGCTATTTAATTCAAGTGTAATATTATCGGTAAGTATTGCGTTTAGCGAATCTTCACCGCTATTTACAGCCTCACGAAATGCTACTAATCCATTAGCTTTAAATATTTTCCAAGTGTTACCATCTATTTCATGCCCGGGTTTTTGCGCAACTGTAATTTCTATTGTTGCTCTAGATGCATTATCAGCAGTAGATACCGTTATTGTAACATTATCTTCAATATTGCCACTTGTGACAGTTCCATTATCGCTAACAGTTGCAACACTTTCATCACTAGATGTAAATTTAAGGCTAGGATATTCTACGTTACTAGGATTTGTTTCAACAATCAATTGTGTAGTATTACCGCCCGGCTCAATAGATGTTACATTTGCACTAACACTTATGCCCCTTAACACTATTGGCACAGTTTCTAGTTGTGGTGCATTGCTACCGCCATCAACAAACCTATATCCATAACCAACTTTAACAAAATCTTCAAAATCATCAATGCCATTATTTAAAATATCTAAATATGAATTAATACTTGATATATTATCAACATTACTAACATTGTCTCGTGTATCTATGTCAATATTAATAGGGTCTATACCATTATTGATTGTAGAATTACTTAACGAATATGCACCAGAAACTACACCAGAATTTCTCTCTACAATACCACCAATGTCACTACCTGTAATTTCACCAATATTATATACAGATATAATTCTACCATCGTCATAACTATCGCCACTAATACCACCTGTAAGGTGTGAGCCCGTAACACTACCAGTATTGTAACTTGCTATAATATCACCACGGTTATGAGCAACAATACCGCCTTTTTGGCCTGTGCCTGATATTGTGCCAGCATTGAAACTTGCTATGATTATATCAAAGTTAAAGCAAGTTATGCCTCCTGCCAAATCTCCTGTTAGTGATGCAGAGTTACTGCTATTAATTATTGTGCCATAGTTTTCGTAAACTATGCCACAAGCATTGCTGATGCTATGCATCTTTGATTTATTATCAGTAGATACATTTTCAAGTGTGCCACCCGGATGTAAGGCATATGCAACACCAGCAACAAGACCATTGCCTGTAACGCTAATATTATCAAACTTAACATTTTTTACTGTACCATATACATTTTTAAAAAATGCAACATCATTTAATAATGGTTCATGCATTGCTACATTTGTTATTGTATGGTTATCGCCTTCAAATATGCCATGATATTCATCAATTTGCACCCAGTTGCTAGAGTTATCACTATTTAATTCAAGTGTAATATTATCTGTAAGTATTACGTTAAGCGAGTTGTTGTCGTTAGTTACATTATCGTAAAAAGCTAGCAAACCTTTTGCGTTGTGAACTTCCCAACTGCCATCGCTAGTTACTTTATAGCCAGTATCAGGAATAACAGGATCACCATTGCCACCATTACTACTATTGTCACTGCTACTGTCACCATCATCGCTACAAGCTGACAGCATAAATAGTAACGCAGTTAAAAGCGTAATTATTAATAAGTTAATTTTTTTCATAAGTATATTCTCCAATATTTTCCGTTTGTAATATAGTGTCATATGCTGATTTTTTCAAGAGTAAATTAATTGGATAATAAGAATGATGGAATACATTTTTAAATATAAAATGATAAAATACGGAATTTATTAAGACGAAAAAAGGCGACAGCTGTTTGCTTTCGCCTTTAGACTTTTATAACGTATAAATACGTAATTTAGCGTAGATTTTGTGCTAATACAAGGCGGCTTAAAAATTTGCGACAGGAGTGTACACACTGGTACTCGACTTAGCAAATTTTTCACCAACGCAGTAGTAGCTTGAAATTCTCGCTAAATTATTTAACTAAGATTTTATTTCAAGACAAGGCGTACGAGGACAACCGATGCGATTTTACATAAAGCATAGCGTAAATGAGCAAGGGCGGACGCTGACAACGCAGTATTGGAATAAAAGATAGTTAAATTAAGCTTTTGATGAGATATAAGTCAATACATCGCCAACAGTCTTAATCTTAACAGAGTCTTCATCAGAGATTTCGATATCGAACTCTTCTTCAAACTTCATGATTAATTGTACTGTGTCTAATGAATCAGCACCTAAATCATCAATAAATGATGCTTCTGGTTTAACATCTTCCAATGCTACGTTTAGCTCTTCAGCTATGATTTCTTTCACTTTGTTTTCTACTGACATTTTAATGCCTCCTAAAAATAATAAAACTATATCAAAACAATATACACATTTTTTTAAAAATTACAAGTATATACCGCCATTAATATGCAATGTTTGCCCTGTCATGTAGTCTGACAGTGGGCTTGCTAAAAATAATACTGCTGCTGCAACATCTTCTGGCTTACCTAAGTAGCCTAAAGGTATTTTCTTTGAATATTCTTCTTTTACGCTATCAGTAAGTTCTGCTGTCATATCCGTTTCAATAAATCCCGGTGCAACTGCGTTTACCCTGATACCTCTGCTACATAACTCTAGTGCTGCAGATTTTGTCATGCCTATCATGCCTGCTTTTGATGCAGAATAGTTGAACTGTCCAGC
>CAYJIW010000032.1:0-1443 GCA_964370335.1 uncultured Deferribacteraceae bacterium | reverse complement strand
TTTTCATCATTGGTTTAGTAGCTAAGCGTGTGCAATAAAACGTACCTTTCATGTTGACATCGACAACACGTTCAAAGTCTTCACTTTTCATACGCATAAGCAAGCCATCACGTGTGATACCTGCGTTGTTTACTAATATATCTATAGTTCCAAGCTCTTTTTCGATTGTTTCAAACATTTGTTTAACTGCTTCTTCGTTATCAACAGATGCTTTAATAGCGATAGCTTTAACGCCAAGCTTTTTTATATCTTCCACTACAGCGTTAGCTTCGTCAGCCGAGCTTGAATAGTTTACAGCAACATTTGCACCTGCTTTTGCAAGCTCCAATGCTATAACTTTTCCTATACCTCTTGATGCACCAGTTACCAGTGCTACTTTATCGTTTAATTTCATCATATCGTCTACCTATTATAATTTGTCTAAATCTGCAACACTTGTAATGCTAATACATTTTGCATCAGGTGCAATTTTCTTAACGAATGAGCAGATAGTGCCAACACCGCCAACTTCAACAAATGTATCGACACCATCAGCAACCATGTTTTTAACAATATCAGTCCACATGACAGCAGATGTCGTTTGCCCTAAAAGCGATGTTTGGACATCACTTGCTTTTTGCACAGGTTTTGCTTCAAGGTTGTTATAAAGTGGTGCAACTAAGTCTTGCAAGTTTACATTTGCGTTTAAATAATCTGTCAATTTTGCTTTTGCTGGTTCCATAAGTGAACAATGGAAAGGAGCAGAAACTGGCAACGGAATACAACGCTTTGCACCTTTTTCTTTAAGTGGCGCTTGGATAGCATCTATTGCGTGCGCATGCCCAGCTATAACTATCTGACCGTTACAGTTAAGGTTAGCTGGTTCGACTACTGCATCTGCTTTTGAATGTTCTTTACATATTGCGATAACGTCATCATCTGATAAACCTAATACGGCTATCATAGCGCCAACACCAACAGGTACAGCTGTTTGCATAAACTTGCCCCTGTTGTGTACAGAAACAACTGCCTCTGCAAATGTCATACCGCCTGCTGCATAAACTGCTGTGTATTCGCCTAACGAATGACCTGCAAAGTAGCTTGGTTTGAATTTATCCGCAATAACGCTCCAAACAGCAGCACTAGATGTAAGTATAGCTGGTTGTGTATTTTGCGTAAGTTTAAGTTCTTCTTCTGGACCATTGAACATAAGTTCAGAAATGCTATAGCCTAAAAAGCTATCTGCACTATTGATAATTGATTTTGCCGACTCAAAATTGTCGTAAAATTCCCTAGCCATGCCGACTTTTTGCGAGCCTTGACCCGGAAATACTGCTGCTATTGACATAATAATACCTCAATCTTATATTATAGCAAGCTAACAAAAAACGTAATAAGGATTATGAACACTATGTTGACTAGACATTTAAAAAAAAATAATAATAAAAAAATAAAGACTAATTT
>CAYJIW010000031.1:11375-16856 GCA_964370335.1 uncultured Deferribacteraceae bacterium | reverse complement strand
TGTTGGTGCATGGGTAAATATAAAAACTAAACGTGCATTACCATTGAAACTTAAAAAGCCTAATGGTATCGCTACTGTGGAGGTGCGCCAAGTCTCTCTTGTTGATAAACCACACAATTTTGTTGTTGCGCGACAATATTTTATTATTGAAGGTGCAGAAAAAGTTGCTAATTTATACACAGTAGATAAAGCTGGAATAGAGGCAAAATATAAAGAATTTATGACTGATTATGATGTTAAGAGCGAAGAATATAAGCATGTACACGAAGAAGTATTTGATGTCGAATTTAAGTATGCTGATGAAAATATTATATCACTTTGGTCTAACGATTGGGCTTATACTGGCGGTGCACATGGATACTTTGCAAGTGCGGGTAATGTTTACAATGTAAAAACGGGTAAATTGTACAATTCTGCAGACCTATTTTCAAGCGAGTCAAGAAAAGATTTTTCTATTTTTATACAATCGAAACTATACTTTGAATATGGTAAGGATAATTTTTTTGATATTGAAACAGTTGAAGTAAATGATAACTATTATGTTGATATAGAAGGGATACATTACACATATACGCCTTATGAGATAGCGCCATGGTCATCCGGCCAGCCTAGAGTATCATTTACATATAGAGAAGCTAAATCGTATGTAAAAAAAGGCTCGCCATTATTATATTTGTTTAAATAATATTGTCTTGAAGAATTTAGAACCTAACTCCAAACGATAAATATATGTTTGCAGATGTTGCATCACCAGCAAGAACTTCAAACCCGCCATCAAAAACAAATAATGACTTAAAAACTTTTAAGCCTAGTTTAAATGGCACGCCTAGTGTACTTACTGAAACATCTTCGGTTTCATTTTCAGCATGGTTTTCTACAACAGCGTTTATAGCCATATATGCTACGCCAATGCCAATGTATGGCGCTATTGAATAAGTATAATTGTCAATCAATTCTAGTTGTAAAAGGTAATAAAGTTTTACATCGTAGCCACTTGCTTCACCATCATAATCTTCATCTTTAAAGTCGCCAGAGTGGTACCAGTTATATTGGAAAGCAAGCTCTATTGCAGATGATATATCCTTATACCAGTAGCCAATTAGTCCACCAACTCCAAACCCAGCAGTTGCAGTATTTTCAGAGCTAAAAGAGGCAGATGATGACCAGTAGTTATCGCTAATTTCGTACGTCGGAATAAACCCAACTGTGCCTAAAATATAGAAGTTACTTTTTTTATTTGCAAACTTTTCATAAAAACTTGTTTTTGGTTTTTCAACAGGTTTAGTATCAATATTGTAGCTGTAGTCATAATTATACTGGAGTTCGTTTTCGTTACTGTCAGCGATCTTATCGTCAAACTCGTTATCAAATACAATTTCGTCATCTATAGGTGCAGTATTATTTTTGCTTTCTTCGAGTTGTTTATTTAGCTCAGAAATTTGTTGTTCAATTATTGCAATTCTGTCATCTTCTTCGTGCTTTCTTTCAAGAATTTCGTTTATTCTAGCTTCTACGTTTTCAGAATCGACAATGACGCTTGCTTTTACATAATATGTTTCGCCGTCGTATTGCTCGTCTAGTATTGTTGTTTTTATATCGCCAGCAGTAATAGTATTAATACGTTCACGTACGTATTGTTTGTCATCATCTGTGGCATCGGTTTCAATATCGAGGTAGCTTTCAACATATACGCCAACTTCTTCAAGTAGCAATATTTTAACTTGTGTAAGTGCTTTTTGTCTTGCAGAGTTACGGCTATCATCTTCACTAGCGTTGTAGTAATATTCCCTAATAAAATTTTGCGTAGTATCAGTCTGTGCATACAAAATATTAGTGTATAAAGTAATAATTATAGTAAAGCAAATAAATGCTATGTATTTTTTCATACAGAAACTCCTAGAATACAATAAGTTATCAAAGTACACACTATAATAGAAATATATAAAATTCAATTCTTTTTTGTTAAAAAACTTTTATACTTGCATAATGTCATGTCTAGTGATAAGTTACAACACTAATCAAAGAGGTAACCATAATGAAAAAAGCTATCATACTTATAATATTGCTAATAACGAGTTTTGCATATGCAGAGCAAAAACTTGTAGATGAGCATATCTCCACAACATATATCGTAGAAGGTAAAATCGACAACAAATACCCAATCAAGATGCATCTAAATGTAAAAGGTGAAGAAGTAACAGGTAAATATTATTACACTAAAAATAAGCAATATATTAAGCTAGAGGGCAAGCTTGATAATGGCACACTATCGTTAGAAGAGTATATAGAAGATGATGAATACAATAAGGAAGTGTCTGGCTACTTTAAAGGAAAGTTTAACAAGGATCGCTATACATTCAATGGCGATTGGACTAATGCGAAAAATAAAAAATCTATGCCGTTTAAGCTTACAAAATCTGCTGGTATAAACGGTGTAGAAATTCGTCAAGCAACTATTAAAGATGACAAGTATCGTTTTTCATACTCGATACAATATCCTATAATTAATGGTGCAGAAAAGATTGTAGAACAGCTTAAAGCTGATAAAACAGTAATTGATAGAGCATATAAAGCACAACTTGAAGATTATGACCCAAAATATGACGTTCATGAAGAAGAATTAAGGCTATCTTTTGAATACGTTGATGAAAAATCTATCACGTTTATCATGTATTGGTGGTCTTTTACTGGTGGTGCACATGGCAACGCAGGAAATGCTGGCGCAACATTCAATGTTGAAACAGGCAAACACTATATCACTGCCGACTTGTTCTCTGAAAACTATAAAAGCGTGTTAAATGCATTACTTAGGAAGCGTATATTAGAAAATTATGAAAAAGAAGCAATTTTCAACATAGATGAAGTAGAATTCAACGACAACTTTTACGTTGATGTTGATGGTATTCATTATATGTTTACTCCATACGAGATTGCACCGTGGTCTACAGGGCATGTTTACGCATCTTTTACATTTGATGAGCTGAAGCCATATGTGAAGAAAGATTCGCCACTTGCGTATTTATTTGGAATTAACGAAAAAAAATAAGTGGGTAATTTTTCCCACTTACTATATGGCAAGTTTTTCCGATTGAGATTTTAGTCCATCAACAAGTGCAGATAACTCTAGGATAGTTTTATCTAAGTCTGTTAATGTTGTTTGTGCAGTACCTATAAGCATTTGATGGCTATCAAGCTCGATGCTCACATCAGTTTTTTCTGTAGTTGGTTGTGTTTTTTCTAATAATATACTCATAAAAAGACCTCACGCTTGTATTATTTATATCTTTATACAAGCAATAAATATGCCATTATGTTTTGTTAAAATAAATAATAGCTATATACGTATTATCGCCTAAATCGTCATAAATCTTTAATAAAAAATGATAATTATTGCTAATAAATAAAATGTTTGCGATTTTATATTCGTGTGCTATAATTATTAGCTAGAGGTTGAACTTATGTCGAAAGAAACTGTAGATGAACTGTCAGAACTGCTAAATAATACTGCAAGACAACCACGTAAACGTAAAAAACCGTACGCAGTTATTGCTATTGTTGTACTCGTTATATTTTCTAGCCCTTTCGTTGCGCAATTTATATATAATTATGTGCTAGACAGTAGGATAAACGATGTAATTTCAAAATTACCAGATAACTGCACCATTACTTATGACGAAGCAAAGCACGATATGTGGAAGCGTAAGTCGTTTATTAATGATGTTACCTTAACTTGTGACAATATCGAAATATTATCATTTAACAAAGTAGAACTATCTTCCATCGTTAGCGGTGAGCCGATACCAACTAACATTATTATAAGGGCAACTGGTGGTAAAACTGATATTAGCATGCCAATATATCAAAACGCAGGCGCTTTAATTGCTAAGTTTGGTTATGGTGAGATAGATTTTGATGCGTACCTATCATACAATTTAGGCGTAGTGTCGAAAGATTTACGTATATTCAACTTTATTATAGAGGCTCAGTCGCTTGGCACGCTAGGGTTAGAGATTACAATACCAACTGTTAACGCTGATACTGTCAGGGGTGTTGCAAAGCAGATACTTACAAATAAGCCGATAAGGTTATGGGCAGGGTTCAAGAATACTGATTTTGCAAGTAGTGTAGTAAACTATTATGCAAGCAAACATGAAATTAGTGAAGACGAAGCCAAAGCTAAACTATTAGATAACTTAAACACTTTAATAACTAAAGAAAATGAGTACACTGTAGAGCAGAAAAATAAACTTATCCAGCTTTATAGATTTGTTAGTAATCCGGCAGAAATAGTAGCAACAACAGCAATTGATAGCGAACTATCGTTGCTAGATATATACACTACATTAAATTATGAAGGTATGGCACAGTTGATGTTATCTGTTTCTACCATGCCAATTGATATTGTTTCAAAATAATCAATAAAAAAACCGTTACTAAATAAGGTAACGGTTTAACTTTTTTATTAAGCTCTTGCCACGTTGCGAATTTTGGAATTTGCCCCGTTATTTTTGTTGCTAACACTAGAACGTAGTTGCTCTAACATTTCTTTCACTGGTAGGCTTGATAGGTGGTAGCTAATGCTAGTACCATGCCTGCTTCCCTCAATAATACCTTTGTTGCGTAATATTGATAGATGTTGGCTAACAGTTGCCTGCGGAACATCTAATACTGCACAAAGAGCATTAACAGAATACTCTTTCTCCGCTAGTTCAAGTGCAATTCTTAAACGAACTGGGTGCCCCAACGCTTTTAACTTCTCTGCGTAGACTTCATAAGCTTTTTTGTCCATAAGATTATACCTCATTAAATAGTGTTTTGCTAACGTACACATTATGCAACCTTAACCGCCAATTGTTAATATGTCGAGCTTTGTACATTATAAAACAATTGTTACAACAAACAAGTTAATATAAGCATTATTAAAATAGTAGTTAATTACTAATGTTTTATGCTTAAATATTAATGCCTATCAAAAATCTAACCAAAATATAAATTGGTTAAACTATGGCTGTATATACATACTATTAACTATTTACTATTAATATACATCTATTGTTAAATAATGCAAGAGTAAATGTTATAATTAATAAATATTTTTTAACTTATACAAACAATTATTTAGTAGTAATAACAATGTGAAAATAGACGAGTGATGAAATATGACTTTATTCACAGTAGTTTATAAGCTTGTTAAGATGCAATATTGTAATATATCACTTTATAACTAATATATACATTATTAGTTTAATATTTTACTATATTAATTTTTAATAAACATTGAAAGCAAGGCTTAAATGTTAGAAGATTGCAAATAAATTTCATATTTGTGTAACTTTTTCAATAATATTATGACTATTAGTTTACGACATAAGATAAATTGTACTATGATAAAGTATAGGTATATAGATTACACAAACTGCTTGCAAAAAGATTAAATAGTGGATAGTATCACAAGGTATAAAATGGATGAGGAAGTATAGT
>CAYJIW010000031.1:0-11365 GCA_964370335.1 uncultured Deferribacteraceae bacterium | reverse complement strand
TTATTAATTACAGAAAAGCCAAAAAATATTTTGTTCATTCAACAACGACAACGTGGTGATGTACTTATAGCAACATCAGCTATCGCTAGGCTCAGGCAAGCATTTCCAGATGCACAAATTGATGCCATGACTGAAAAAATGTGCGAACAAATCTTAGAAAATAACCCACATATAAACCGTATTATCTCAATAGATAAAAGTAAGCAAAAAACTATTTTTCAACAAATTGCGTTCTATAGAAATGTTGCAAAACAAGGTAAATATGATACCGTAGTATCTATGCAAAACTTGCCAAGGTGTCTTATGCAAGTTATATTTTCTGGTGCTAAATATAGAATAGGGCTTAAATCTAAACGCTGGTTTTATAATGCTTGCTATACGCATTTAGCCGCACCATCATACATTTATGCTGGTAGGCAAAAAGTTGATACGCTCAAACCGTTAGGTATAACATCTAATGAAAATGATAAGCCAGAATGGTTTATATCTAGTGAAGAAAGTAAAATTGCTGATAAAATCTTAGGTGATTGTGGTTATGATAGTAGCAAACACATGTTAATAAGTATAGACGCAACACACAGGCATAGAGCAAGGCGCTACCCAGCAAAGAATTATGCGTACATAATAAATAAAATAAAAGAGGAATACCCAAACGCTAAATTTTTATTCGTTAGAGCACCCGGCGAAGAAGATCAAGTCAATGAGTGCATCTCTATGCTAGATGATAAATCTTGCGTTGTGTTCCCTGAAGAATGTCCATCTATGCGTATTTCGGGCGCTTTAGCTTCAAACGCAGTATATCATATTGGTAATTGCTCATTCCCACGACATTTAGCAGTTGCGTTAGATATACCATCAAGTATTTTTGTTGGCGCTAGTGATTGGACGTGGGGTATCCAAAACGAAATGCATAAAGAATTAAAAGTAAAATTAGATTGTATGCCGTGTAATAACGATAATTGTGCCCACGTTTCATGCCTAGTGAATTTGAAGCCTGAAGCCATTACTAATGATATACTAGAACATATCAAAATGTATAAAAAGTAAGAGGGATCATTATGCGTATCTTAGCAGCTATATATTCAGTATTTTTATTGACCCTAATGGCAACAATTACTATATTTTTTGGATTGATTGCATTCATTTATTTTAAAGTCAGACGTTTTCTTTCAAAGGATAAAAATAAAGCCACACACGATAACGATATTATTATCATAGATACAACCGCAGAAGAAGTCGACAAACATAATAACTATAATAATGATAGTACCTTGAAGTAATTGATAAATAATGAGTAAAATTTAATAGAGCATAACAAATCGTTGATATTCGTAACACTCGATGTTAGTTATAAAAACAGTTGTAAACAACTAAATAACTAATAGCGAGGTTAAAAATGGAACAATTATTTAAAGAGCTAAATATATATTTAGCAGATTTAAACGTGCTTAGACGCAAGGTACAAAACTATCACTGGAACTTATCTGGACGTAGATTTTACGTTATCCACCTTAAACTTGATGAATTTTATGAAGAGCTTGATGACCAAATTGATAATATTGCAGAAAAAACTATCATGCTTGAAGGACAACCGCTTGCAACAATGAAAGATTACCTAGAAATAACTAACATTGTTGAGGCAAAAAACGAAGAAGTAACTATCGAATATGTGCTAGAACATATAATAAAAGACTTTCAACACATGCTGGCAAGTGTTACAAAGATGAAAAAACACGCAGATGAAATAGATTGCTATCTAATTTCTGCCTACATGGATGAAACTATAGCATACTATAGCAAAGCCATATGGATGTTGAAAAAAACGCAAGGTTAGATGATATAATGCACTTATAATGAGTGCATTTTTTTATAATCCGTAGCGTGATGACGTATTCTGCTTTACATTTATATTATTATATGCTAATAATACAATATAAATTATACGGAGGGCATTATGAAATCGAAATTATTAAAAGCTATTGATAAGCAAATTAATTCAGAATTTTATAATTCATTTTTGTATCTATCCATGGCTGTATGGGCAGAGTCTGAAGATTGGGCTGGATTTGCACATTGGATGCGCCTACAAGCACAAGAAGAATACATCCATGCAACTACTTTAATCAACCAAGTGCTTGAACGTGGTGAAAAGCCTACATTGATGGCTATTAAAGCGACACCTACATCATGGGATAGTTTACAAAAAATGATGGAAGATACACTCGTTGCAGAGCAAGAGACAACGAAATGTATTGATGAAATAGCAGATTTAGCACTTGAGCTGAAAGACCATGCATTTTATGAGTTCATCTTAATGTATGTTAAAGAGCAAGTTGAAGAAGAAGACTCTGCACAAAAAATCCTAACACAAGTAACACGTATTGGAGATAACATTGGATTATTATACCAATTAGATAATGTGTTATCACAACGAGCATATGAAACACCATTCCCAGAAGTTAACGGTGCAGACGAAGCATAAAAATTTGTGGATAACTATAAACGTAGTTATCCACTTTTTTTATATTCATAAACACGATGCTTTACGTATTGTTGCTCAATATATTCTTATAGTCTAAACGTCCATTCATATCTTCTTTTATAAGTAAAAATTATGATTTCTCCCATATAGAAAAAAGCAATATTAGCAATAAGATAACATTTATATGAATATAAATAAAGTCATGCAACTTACTAATATTATTAGTATTTTATCAATCAAAATATTTTTTTTAACAAACTAATCGTAAATAAAATGACTTATCCACATGTTGCCCACAGCGACAATGTAACAGTTATGGGCATTACAACGTATATGCTTAAATTTTAAGCAGATTAAGTAAAGTAAACTATCAGTAAACAGGGCGAAAAAAATGATAGAAATATTTTAGATACTCATAAATGTAGTTCACTTTATTGTATTTTAGTGATAGATTGTGTGTATCGTAATATATGAGGTGTGTTATGGAAAATTTTTTTGAATCAATAGGGAGTGTCTTTGTTGTAATTATATTTATCATATTACAGGTTAGGGCATATCTTAGAAGTAAGAAAAATGCTAACAATAATCAAGATAGTAATGATAACACTAATAATGAACTAGAACCATTAGAACATGAACTTGGCGATATATTTTCTGGGCATAATGCGCCAGTTGATAACCATAACATGCCAACACAAAATCACACTCCGCATAATATGCCTGATTTTACTTATAATAAAGGCAAAAATCCAATATTCAACCCTAAAAAACGAGATTATCGAGGGCTGTAATAATAGCAAAAGGAGCGTAGTTTATCTACACTCCTTTATCTTATTATTTTCTATACTGTCAACTAGCATGTTAACAATAAGTATTGCTAGATAGTTATTAATTTATCGCCATTTTTAAGAATATTTGTTAATGGTTCGCCAAGAGGAAATACTTCAATGTCAAGGGATTCCAGTTTTTCAACAACGCCTAATTCCCTAGCACATGCGATACATGCAACCACGCGAACACCAGCTTCTTTTGCTAGTTTTATACGCTCTTGAATTTTTTCGTCCTCTGCAACAAGTTTAGCTGTTGCGCCCCAGATTAATACATCAACTTCTTCCCACCAACCACGCAATTTTGCGTTTGTCGCATACATAAATACCATAAAATGCGATGTCAGTGGATTGTCGTTTGTCCATAAGATGTTTACCTTCGCCATAAAGCACCTCTTAATATCATAATATATAATTATAAGTATATTTAAAAATAAATCAAGTGTAAAGATAATACATGTGATAACATTACACTAATTAGCTGCTATAAATACTAAAACATTGTTAATTTGCTTGACTATTGAAGGATAAAGAAATATATTAAACTTATTGCATGTTGTTTTCTAGTATATTTTTATATTATTATTGCAATGTAGTTATGTAATCTATATCCGCAGGGGGATTTTTCATGTTTAAAAAAATTCGTTTGACATTAAAGCGTAAGCTAATATACGCAACAGGGCTCTCTGTAGCAATGTTTATCGCGCAAGGTTATGTGTCGGCACATATGTCATCTGGCTCGGCTGAGCTTGCTAAACAGTTATCTGAAAATGTTACACCGACTATCGCTGAATTTGCTGATTTTAAAGAACAATTTTTTACTCTAGCAGCTAAGCTAGAAGCATACCGCCAATCGTATGCTAATGTTGATAGAACGGAAGAAATTCAAGAATTACAAGGCTTAATGCAAAGTATCGGTATGCTAGCTGATAGCATACGCCCTAGGATGAATGCTGATAGGGAGTTTTTTGGAGAACCTGCTAGTATTATTGACGTTGCTCACCCTATATTTTTGGACGCTTTTGCACAAAATGGCGTTGTAATTGCAGGGCATTTACAAGTTTTAGATAATAGAAAAAATTATCAAGGTATTTCTGCAACATTAACAAACGAAATTAACGAAATATTCTTAAGATTATACGAACTATTAGAAACCACAAATGCTGATGGTAGGCAAGAAGCTATTGAACTACTTGGGCTTGGTGATATTGCTAATTATAATTTATTTATGGCAAACAATAGATATAACGATTTGCTTATAACAGATAATATATCTATGCAAACAGTTGTATTGGACTATTTATCAAAGTCGCAAGAGGCTTTTGAGACTATGTCAACATTTACAAGATTTAATTCTGTATCCACACGTATTGCAACAGCAAGGTCATTAATGGCAGAGCTTGAAGAATCATTTGCTAGTGGCATGGTATATTTTCAGCAATACGATGAAGATGTTGCACTACAACTAAAATATGAAGCTGGTTTAGCTGAGCAGTTATACAAATTGTCAGATGTGTTCTCTGAAATGTCTGCTGCAATAGGTAATGATACGTACGAAGCATCTAGAGCAATGTTAAAAGCATCTTTTATTATGATAATTCTTGCATTAATGTTAGCTGTAGTCGTTATTATTGTTTTATTAAAAACTGTTGTTGCTCCTTTAACAAGGTTTACAGAGATGACAAAAGAACTTACTGAGGGCGATGGTGACCTTACGAAACGTATCGAAACTAATAGTAATGACGAATTAAAAGATTTAGCTGATTATTTTAATGCATTTATTGCTAGTGTTCAAAATGTAATTGTAGAAGTAAAGGCTGCTGCTGATGAAGTTGTATCTGGCAATAGCGAGCTTGCAGCAACTATGGAAGAACTTGCAACTACTTTTGAAATACAAACTAGAGAAGTTTCAGAAATCGTTGTTAATATGGATAGTATTAACCAAACTGCAACATCTGCTAACGAAGCACTTACTAGAAACTTAGACATATTATCGAAGACATCAGATTCTACAAAAGATGGGCAAGCGCAATTAAGCGAAGTTCAAGATAAAATGAGTTTGATAAGCGAACAAGCTAACTCACTATCAGAAACGATAACTAAGTTATCAACAAGCTCTGGACATATTGGTGAAATTTTAACAACTATTAACGATATTGCAGACCAAACAAACTTGCTAGCATTAAACGCAGCTATTGAGGCAGCACGTGCTGGCGACGCAGGTAGAGGGTTTGCAGTTGTAGCGGACGAGGTTAGAAAACTTGCAGAACGCACACAAAAAGCTACTAGCGAGATTGAGTCTATTATCTTAACTCTGCAGTCAGATTCTGAAGATGCATCTAACGAGATGATAAAATCTGGTGAGTTCGTATCAGAAGGCGTACAAAGCATACATACAACTTCTGCAGGATTTGATAATGTTGTGGAAACAGTTACATCTATACTTAGTGATACGGAACAACTAGCTTCATTGAATACAGAGCAGTTCCATACGATTAAAACTGTATCAGATAATACGCAAACAATCGCAGCGGGTATCGAGCAAAGTAACATGTCTGTATCTCAAGTGGTTGAAACAGTTACACACTTACAAAACCGTACCGAAAACTTGAAACAATTAATATCAATGTTTAAAGCATAATAAATAAGGGGCAGAAAATAATCTGCCCCTTTTATTTTAACTATTGTTATGGTTGATGTGTTAGTTGCGATAGCTACCTTTTATCGTTTTTTGAGCTAAAATATGCCCGTCCATTTGTTTGTATAAATCGTTATATAAAAATCCGTTTTCAAGTTTGAGCATTGTGTCTAGTGCATAAACATGTATCTCGTAGATATGTGGTGCATCAGGTGGTGCCATGCCGCCATAAAACGATGATAAATCTTTACTTTGGCTACCGCCTTGGGCACTCATCCAGCTATTTAAACCTTGAACAAAGTCTTTAGTGGTTTGGCTTTCATTTTCTACTATTTCGGTTTTAGTGATATTAGCTGCAGTCCAATGAATCCAAGAAAATCCACCGCTCACAGGGAACGCATCTTTATCTTCTAAAACAACAGCGTACGACACTGTGCCTTCTGGTGCGTTTTCAATTTTTAAAGGTAGCGAATAAGTTGGCATACCATGCGAATTAAACTGTGTGCCATGTTTGCCGTATTTGTCCTCAATTACTCCGTTAATAATGCCAGCACTTGTAACTTTCATTTCAATGTCCTCCATTTTTGATTTTTGACAGCCTGCAAAAAATATTACAGTAGTGATGCTTAATAATAGTAACATTATTGTGCTTGTTTTCATATAAAATTCCTCCTTTATATATTCTTAATAAAAATATATAGGAGCGTAAAAGGGATGTAAATTACCCACTTTTTTGTGGGTATATATAAAAAATGCTATCTTATTGTTAGATAGCGCTTTTTTCGCAAGAAATTTCTTGCATATCTTTTTGTTTCATATAATCAGCGCCAAGTTTTTGCATAATTATTAGTGCTTCAAGTATTCTTTGCCCTCTATCATTTGTTAAAAAATATTCAACTTTAAGTGGATAGCCATCAAAAACTTTTTTATCAACAAATCCACTTTCCATAAGCTCTTTAAGATGTTGCAAAAGCATTTTTTGTGTTATGCCATTAATATCTTTTTCAAGTTGTGATAGTGAAGTATTACCCATACGCAAACGCCAGATAATGATTGGCTTCCATTTACCTTTAATCATGTCATGTGTAAGCTCTAAAGGACAAGTGTAACTTTTACGAATTTTCATATTACGCACCTCATAGGCATTATTCTAAATATTAGCATAATAATATATAGAAGTAAATGGCAAGAATATTAGGTTGTGCTTTGTGTTGACATGTGTAATTAAAATTATGTAAAATTACGTATATAGTAATATAACGTAGTGGAGGAAATTATGAGCAAACTTCAGCAATTAGCTAAGGAAAATTTAAAATATTACGTGTATCTATTGGTAGACCCTAGAACATCACGTATTTTCTATGTAGGCAAAGGGCAAGACGAACGTGTACTTGCACACTTTAAAGATGCAGTCACGAAAGAAGACCAAAATAAAAAGCTTAATATGATAAGAGAAATTAAACAATCTGGACACGAAGTAAAGTATTATATTGCTAGACATGGTATGAGTGAAGGTGAAGCTCTTACAGTCGAGTCAGTTTTGATAGATTTGTTGACGCATTCAGAGTTTAATTTACTAGAAGGTTTAACAAATAGTGTTAAAGGGCATAAGCAAGAAATATATGGAATTAAAACTATTGAAGAAATTGAAGCTCAATATAATTCTAAACCATTAGAAGTTATAAAGCATAATCTAATTTCTATTAATATCAATAAGTTGTATAATAATACACAAAAGATAAGTCTTTATGATGCCACAAGAGGTTATTGGGTGCTTGACCCAAAGAAAGCAAACCAAGCTGATTTTGTCGTTAGTGAGTATAAAGGCGTTATTCGTGCAATATTTAAAGTAAATGAGAACGGTTGGCAAAATGCTAATAACGAAGATGTTATAGAACGTGGAATAGACGCAAGTACACTAGGCAAAAATAGATATTATTTTACGGGTACAGAAGTAACAGAAAAAACAGATAAAGAAATTACAGATCTTTATTTATATAAAAGTCTTGACAAAAATCCTGGAGAAGCAAATCCTATTAAATATTTCTTTAAGAAGTGATTAAATGGAGGCGGCGGGAATCGAACCCGCGTCCGAAGAACCTACAATACCAGATACTACACGCTTAGGCTATGCTTGTTTCTCCCCCGCCCATCTCCATAGCCAAAGTAAGTTTGGGGAAAGCCTTTAAATCTTGTTGACTATCGCAAGGCAAGATAGCCAACCAGCCTATATTAATTTGGCGCCCGATATTACCGCCATAGGCAGGCAGCCATATCAGACGTAGCTGCTTAGGCAGCTAGAGCTAAATCTTCGTTAGCGTTTAAATTTAATTTACCGTTTTTACAAGCTCGGTGACTTGACGTGCATCCAATACCCTCAATCCCCCGTCGAAACCGTACGCCCCCTCGGTTGAATAAAATATTGAACATTACTTATAACACAACTATGTGCAAAATAGCAACTAAAGAATTACGCCATTAGTATCTATGGTAACTATATCGCAATCAACATCTTTACCAGAGTTTTTAACAGCTTGCTTTGTGGCATATTCAATACCGCCACAGCATGGTACACTCATACGTGTAACTGTAACAGATTTTAAGTCGTTATCTTTAATTATTGCTGTCAACTTTTCTGTATAATCGACCATGTCAAGCTTAGGGCAGCCAATAATAACAGCTTTATCTTTCATGAAGTCATTATGAAAACTACCATATGAATAAGCGCAACAATCTGCAGCAATAAGCAAATCTACATCGTTAAAAAATGGAGCATTTGTCGGCGCAAGTTTTAATTGAATAGGCCAATGTGTCAATGCAGTATCAATACGTGCCATATTTGCAGATAGTTTTGCCTTATGCTCTTTAACTGCTTGCTTATCGTATGCGACTGCTTCCCTCGTTTCAAAAGATATTGCATTAGTAGGACATTTTGGCAAACAATTACCTAGCCCATCGCAATAATCATCACGCAATAGTTTTGCTTTGCCATCAATCAGTTGTATTGCGCTTTCGTGGCATGCGTTTACACATAGCGAGCAACCAATACATTTTTCTTCATCAATCTTAATAACTTGTCTTATCATACTGCCCCTCATTTTCGTTTGTACTTATATCATAAAAATATTTTATAGTCTGCTATTAAATCATTAAATTAGACAATTTCTTCACAATATAGTTTATTTTTGTAACTCGGTTACAAACAGATTTTATTCTTTTTGCTATTTTGGTTGCACTGGAGGCGTAATAAATGAGAAAAGCTAATGTTGATAAAAGTTTATGTGTATCGTGTGGTAGTTGTGTAAAAGTTTGCCCAAAAGGTGCTATATCTGTAATTAATGGATTATATGCTGATGTTGATACGCAAAAGTGTATCGGTTGTGGGCGTTGTAAAATTGAGTGTCCAGCATCTGTAATCACTATTATTGAGGTGTAACTGATGGCAAAAGCAAAATCTAAACCGTGGAGTGAGTATATGTGGATAGTTAGTGCCACGTATTTATCATTAGGTTTTTTCAATATATTATTTGCATGGCTGGGTGTGCTGTGTATTATGATACCGTTACTAATATCTATCTTTGCTAAAAATAAAGCGTATTGTAATAAGTATTGTGGCAGGGGGCAGCTATTTGCATTGCTGGGTAAAAAGTTTGGGTTATCACGCAAAAAAGATGTCCCGTTATGGCTAAAGTCAAAAAAATTTAGGTATGGTTTCTTAATCTTCTTTTCGATAATGTTTTTTAATATGATGTTTGCGACATTCTTAGTGTTTAATGGTGCTAATAGTTTAGATGAGGCTGTTAGGTTGATATGGACATTTGATGTTCCATGGGGCTGGGCATATTATGCAACAGGTGTTTCGCCTTGGGTTGCTCAGTTTGCTTTTGGGTTATATGGTGTTATGCTGACGTCAAGCTTGCTAGGTTTTGTAACTATGGTGCTGTATAAGCCAAGATCGTGGTGTGTGTATTGTCCAATGGGTTCAGGAACTCAGCTAATATGTCAGCTACAAAATAAATCGTCTTAAATGAAAAAAGCTAGGTTTTTACGCCTAGCTTATATATATAATCAGTTGAAAAGGTGAAGGAAGTAGCCATAGCCTTTTGCTTCCATATCTTCAACTGGAATGAACGTGAGTGATGCACTATTCATACAGTATCTAAGTCCGCCTTTTGTAACAGGTCCATCTGTAAATACATGCCCTAAGTGAGCATCGCCAGTAGTAGAGCGAATTTCAACACGTTTCATAAAGAGTTTGTTATCTTCTTTTTCAAACACGACGCCTTTTTCTATAGGCTTAGTAAAACTAGGCCAACCAGTGCCAGAATCGTATTTGTCTTTAGATGAAAATAATGGTTCGCCAGTAGTAATATCTACGTATATTCCATCACGTTTTTCGTCCCAATATTCGTTATCATATGCACGCTCTGTAGCGTCTTTTTGCGTAACTTTATATTGTAGTGGTGTTAAGTTTTCCTTTAGTTCTTCATCGCTCATTTTTGTGTAAACAGGCCTGTCATCAGCCATTTCTTCTTTTCCGATACTATTATCTACAGCCATTTTAGCTTCCTCAAATTCTTTTTTACCTATATGGCAATAACCATTAGGGTTTTTATCTAGGTATTTTTGGTGGTAATCCTCTGCCCTGAAGTAGTTTTGTAATCCACTTACTTCAATTTGTATAGGCTTATCATAATCTTTTGCTAGATTGTTGATTGATTTTTCAATAGTTCTTGTATCTTTTTCATCAACATAGTAAACACCAGTACGATATTGTGTACCAACGTCATTACCTTGTTTGTTTAGCGATGTAGGATTAATCACTTTATAGTACATATCAAGTAAGTGTTTCAAGCTAACTTTTTTAGGGTCATAAACAACACGTACAGTTTCTGCTGCATTAGTATTGCCAGATATAACTTCTTTATATGATGGTGTATCGACAATAGAATTTGCGTAACCAACATCAGTAGCCACAACGCCCGGTATCATTTCAAAGTATTTTTCAACACCCCAAAAACAACCGCCAGCAAAGTATATAGTTTTGTGATTAGCGTCAATATTTTCTTTCATAGGCTCCACCGTTTTAATTGGATTATTAGCGTTATTAACGACTTTTGCAGGCGCAGTTACATTAATAACTAATGAATGAACAGCAAGTATAGCTACAACAAGTACAGCTATACGCACGACCGATTTAGATAATTTTACAACGTACTTCATAATCTGCCTCCGATAATATGAATAGGACAGATAGTATCTGATTAAAGTTCAATCATATTGTTTATTGCATACTTCAACCACGTTATTATAGCAGATTTACTTTATTTGTGGAACTTATTTCACACGAATATATCATGCAGTATAATAGATGTATTAGCTTATAAAAGTTTATTTTCTCTTTGCTTGCATAAGTGG
>CAYJIW010000030.1:16297-17444 GCA_964370335.1 uncultured Deferribacteraceae bacterium | reverse complement strand
ACAAGCACCAAGCGCAATAACTGCAAATGCATTTTCTGCAGCGTGTTTAAATTCGTCAACAGCTGTTTTACCAGCAATTTGGCAATAAACGCCATCATCTTTAAGAGGTATAGAACCTTCAATAACAAGGATATATTTACCAGCGTGCTTTTTAATAGCGTTTTCAAGGCTATTAGAAGCTTGGTAACCAGATCCAGCCATAAGAGTTTCTTGAAACTCTAGATTGATAATGTCGAGAACAACTTCTGCAATGCTTGGGTGGTTAGTCCTAAGCAAAGATTCTGAACAACCAGTACATTCTTGGAAATGTAACCAAATAACTGGCGGACGATTATCCGCATTTTGTGCCGCAGCAACTACTTCCTCAGCTTTAGCAAGTGGTAATCCTAACACTGCTGTAGCTGTAGTAACTGCTTTCATGAAATCACGTCTGCTATACCCGGCAGACAGATAGCTTCGTTCGATCATACAGACCCCCTAGTGCTTACGCACGAAATTTTTAGACGCTACCATTTAAAGTATTTGGTAATGTCTCTTAAATTATTTCATCATGTCTTACATGAAAAATCCATATTAAAAACCAAGGGAAAAGGACAATAACTGTACAATTATGCACCGCTGTTTTATTACTTTTAAACCCTCTAACAATAACAGTTTACAGCACATAATGTATATAATATATTTTATAGCATTATTATAAAAATAAAACAACACTTAAAATTAGTAATTGATAAAAAATATTGAACTTTTTCAAAAAAAATAATATCAAGTAAAAATGCCCAATCAAAAACAGACTTCTAACCATTATCAAATATAATATATCACATTTGTATTATAATTGCATTTTCAAATATTGCAATAAATAAAAAGCAATCAATGCATAAAACTTAAAAAGGTATTTTTTATCGTATTTATAAATTATTAATAATATAGATATTTTCTTCGTATCAACTATTTAACTAATTATTGTTTTAATTTTCTGTCAACTTGTAATTTTTAATTCACAATTAATATATTGCAATATTTATTAATTTGTATGTATTGATTATTAGGAGAAGCGTTGCTGAGAGATGTGGACATCCCCCGCCGTCGTTGTCACTCCGCCTTCGCTTATGGCAAAGACATGCTTTGCTCTGTTTGCTCACCA
>CAYJIW010000030.1:10140-16287 GCA_964370335.1 uncultured Deferribacteraceae bacterium | reverse complement strand
CAAAGCTTTGGTTTATTCATCGCAATGACATGTGAGCGTTAGACATACGTATGATACGGCTTAAGCTAGGGAAAGTATATGATATTTGGAATACAAGCAAAGTTTTACTTATAATTATTTTTCTAAAATATTTTGCCAATTTGATGGGAAATCATAGACAGCGAAAGTACAAAATTCTTTATAGTCTGCACGCAATTTATTTAATGGCTGATATACTTCTGTTTGCCACAAATCGACATCTTGATATAAATCTTTAATTGCAAGCAAATAAGAAAATAATGTGTCTTGTTTGTTATATGGGAAAGTGCGATTAAGCTCTATTTTAGATGAAAAGGTTAAATGGCAAAATTTTGCATGATGAGCAACTTTATTTCTTAGATCTGTTAGGCATTTCAAATAACTTCTTAATACGCTATGAGGCACCTGAAGTAACGATGCTACTGTTTTTTGGTCAGCCATTTTCATATTGCTATAAAATTTTGAAAGTAATCCAAATGAAAAATGTTCAACACATACCCATAGAGGAATTTGCGCATTATATTTATTAAAGTAGTGAATTATTTCAGGATTATTTTTAGGGATATGTTTTTCGATTAATCTTGTTTGCTCATTAAACAGATTAGCGCTTATAGATTTTCTAAAATTAGTTTGTTTCTCATAGCCTAATGCACCATAGCGAGATGAATGAATGGTTGCTATTGCAGCACGTACACTTGGCTCAATTCTACATAATGGCTTAAATAATAATATTCGCATTTCATTATCAAGCTGATATAGCCTAATTATATGTGATAATTTTACGCCATTACAATCATATCCATTTTTGTCAGTATTAAAAGGACGCCAATATGCAGATAAACGATAATAATTAATAGATTTTAGTATTTTAATGCAGGTTATTTCATCAATATCTATTAAGATATTTTTCGATTTGATATGCTCAATAAGTTGATTGTAATTCTGATAAGCTTTCGTCATAATGTTTTGGGATATAAAAATGGCCCCTCTGGGTCACATCGTAGAGAGGTGCGAGGGGAACTGTTATTTACAATCTAATATTAAGCATATCATTTGTCAAGCAAATATGTTCATACGCATACATCAGTCTAGACAAAAACTCCTTGCCGTTGTTGCTTTGTCTCGCTCGTAAATACGTTTGAACATCAGCCATACGCAGTAGCGACATTTATAATACAAAAAAAAAGCCACTCGTAAGTGGCTTATCATTATTAAAAAATAGCTAATTAATCTATAGTAACTATTCGTAAAAAGCTTGTTGTTTTTGTCATACCAAAAGGTAATCCAGCAGTAACGATAATGTTATCGCCTTGTTGCGCTAAGCCACTTTCTATTGCTTTTTGTTTAGCTGTATTTATCACGCTTTCAGTATCAAAAACTTCTTCTGTTTGCAATGTCTTAGCACCCCATATCATAGACATCGTTCTGCATGTAGTTTCGCTTGGTGTAAGCGCTAATATATTACAGTTTGGTCTAAACCTTGATATACACGATGCAACATAGCCAGATGTTGTAAAGCAAACTATTAATGATGCCTTAATATCTTGTACCAACCAACTTGCTGCCCTACCAATAGCCCATGTAAACGCTTGTGAGTCATCTAGTTTTTCGTTATCTAAGTTTAGTGATGATACTAAAAATGGTTCTGCTGCTGCAGCTGTTCTTGCCAATGTTTCTACTGCCTCAACAGGAAATTGTCCGTTAGCAGTTTCATCAGATAGCATTAGTGCATCTGTACCATCTAACACAGCGTTTGCAACATCTGTCGTTTCACCACGTGTTGGACGTGGACAACTAACCATACTAGCAAGCATTTGCGTTGCTGTTATTACTAATTTACCACTTAGCCTAGCTGCTGTAATAATTTGTTTTTGTACATGAGGTATTTGCTCAAGTGGCATCTCAACACCTAAATCGCCACGTGCAACCATAACGCCATCAACAACATCAAGTATTTCATCTAAATTCGCAACTGCTTGCGGTTTTTCGATTTTTGCAATTAATTTAACTTGCCCTTTGTAGTCGCCCATTTCTTGTATCAGTTCAGATAAATCTTCTGCCGAGCGAACAAACGATAACGCTACGAAATCGACGCCAGCTTCTAAGCCCATCCTGACATCTGCTCTATCTTTTTCTGTAAAGGCTGCAACTTGTAGCTTAGATTGTGGCATGTTTGCACCCTTGCGTGAGAATATCATACCGCCAGTGATAACATCACACGTGATACGTTTTCCGCTAATGCTTTTTACCACTAGGTCTAAAGCGCCATCAGCAATTAAGATATGTTCGCCCGGTTTAACTTCGTTTTCTATATTTGAATAATCAACTGGGATAGCGTCTTCGATACCAGCATCAGACGATGCAAGCACGACTTCTTTTTTTCTTTCTAATAGTATCCCTTCAGGTGGTAATGTTCCTAGCCTGATTTTTGGGCCACATAAATCTTGCAATATGCCGATATGAACACCAAGCTCCGCCGACACTTCACGTAGTAAGTTAATTGTTTCCCTATGTGTTTCGTGTGTTCCGTGCGAAAAATTAAGACGTGCTACGTTCATACCATTTTTTATCATTTTTCTAATCGTTTCTTTAGTATTAGATGCTGGACCAATAGTACATACCAGTTTAGTTCTTTTTGTTTTCATCATAATTAATAAAACTCCTCCTTCCTTCTAATTATATTAAACACGTATATCGAATTTATCAAACTCTTTAAAATCTTGCACACCTATATCGAACAGTTGCAAATCTTTTTCTGATAAGCTTTGCCACCTGATGTTAATGTTTGGTATATCAAGCTTTTTTATATCTTCAGATATATCACGCTCTGTTTTTATCAATACATTATAACCGCCTGAGCCATTATCCACAAGTGATAAAAACGTCTTGCCGATATTTGTAAAATCTAGGTGCATATATAGCATGATGTAACCGTTATCGTTCCTACGAAAACGCATCATACCGTTAGTGAAATCTAGCTCGTCATCGCCTTCAAAAAATGTAAACAATTCACCAGATAGCAACACGTTAGCTATTTGTGTTTTCGTGATACTTTCGTGCGTTGTTGTATCGTTTTGCATGTAGGCATTATACTTTGCATCGCCAATAACGCTATCGCCTTTCAGCAACTTATTTTCAAAAAATAGCCCGCTATCCCTAACGATACGCCTAAACTCGCTTGCCACAAACTCCGATAGTTTTATACTGCTTGAGTTTTGCATTATTTTGCTTGTATCTAGCGTCGTATAGCCCATCATTTCTTTAGCTAATAGCCCAAGTATCAGCGTCCTTGTAGGTACACCAACAGGCTTTAGCTCTAGCAATCCATCAGTTTTTATAACCTCTGCAAAGAACTTGACATGCTCTGATTGTGGGGTAACAATGGCTTGCATAGTTTTATCGCCAATTGATAGTGTATGCACGCCGTTATTAATGCCAAGCGACTTAACAGATAATATATCGCCTTTGCTAAATGGTTGTTCTGGCAATAACTTAACAGATATTTCTGGCTTTATTGATGTAATAACTAGCTTAACACGTCCAGCAAGCGTATCTTGCGAGTGGACATCAAGCGTATTGTTGCCAACCTTCACGCTGTAAGTATTATCATTATTAGATTTTACGACATCAGCCTTAACAACGTCGCCCACGTTAATAGTTGGTTTACTAACTTCTTGCTTTTGGCTAGCTACGACGTTATTAATATCCAAAATATAGCCTCTGACTAGCGTTTTGCTAGGTTTATTGACATTTTAACTTCAGTAACTGATATACCTAGCTCACGTGCTATTTCGGTATCGCTAAGTCCATCTTCGCTCATGGTTAGTATCGTTGTATTTATATCCATTTCCCTATGGTTTACGTTCACAGTTGTTGTAAGTCGTGCCATTTTTTCATCAACTAGGTCGCATAAATCTTCAAGCACTTCTTCACGATGTTTTATTGCGTTATCTAGTTTATCTGCAACTTGTTCGCTCATTTGTACCATGTCACGCATATTTTCCATAATAGAGTATGCTTCCGTCGGCGTAAAGTTTACGAGTCTTTGTTCGATATTTTTTATCCTGTATAGCAACCAAGCTATTAATAGTATTAAAACTAATAACAAACAAAATAATAGTAACATTAATGAATTCATCTAAACACCTAACTTATATCACTACGCTTTCTAGCGTTTTTTAGCATATCACGCTCAAGCGAAAATGTAATTTTAATCACATTATCACGCACATCTTCCAACATATTTTCAAACTTTGCAATATATATCCCTGTGCCATCAAAATTTATCTTTAACGGTTGATACTGGCATAAACTTGCAAAGCTCAACCTGCTTGAATCTACATTGACTGTTGCTGTCATAAAGATATTATCTATGCCACGTAAATCCCTATTAGAGTAAAATATGAACCCTGCACCACTAAGCTGGATACATTTTACTGCAAAAAGCCCCTCAATTTCCTCTTTTGGACGCATATATGATAATATTTCATCTAATTTACTATTTATATCAACTAGGAACGATAATATTTCTGGATTATCAATATCTTCACGGTTGATTGCGCTTTTTATGCGTAACGCTAAGTTATGGCGCTCACGTGTGTTGATACGCTCGGCACATTGGGCATACTTTTCAATATCTTCTTGCTTTAGTAGTGCAACCGATACTTCTTGCTTATACTCAACTGTATGGTAGTCAAACAAGATATGTTCTTCGACATGTTCGCCAACTTCAAGCGTTATATAATCTTTAGTAATTTCGACAACTTTAGTATCATGGACACGTCGTTCGCTATCATCAGCCATAACGATACGTACAGACTGCATATTTGCGAAAAATGAGTCATCAATTTGCGATATATCTACCTTAATAGGTTCGTTTTCCAAAATCTCTACGTGGATAGATTTCATATCATCAAAAAATAATATTAAAAGTTGCACTTTTGCTAAAGACATACTATATCTACCTTAATTTCTATGCCTTCAAGTCTATAAGTGGCATACTTTCTTTATCAACTTTGTCTGTATCTTCGTCGCTATGCAACAGCTCTTGTTGATGTTGTTTTCTACGTTTTTCACGCTTTTCTTTTTCTTCCAGTCGCTTAATAGCTTCCTTAGAAATGTTAGGGTTATCAGCTTGTTCTGGTTTTGCGACAGCTTGACCTTTTTTTTCAGCAGTTTTTTGGAACTCCTGCAAAAACTGAGCATTATGTTGTTCTTGGGCTTTTTGCATACCATTTTGTAGTTGCTCTGAAATATAGCTCCTAGACACAACAGTTGTTACATCATACGGTTTAACCATATAGCACCCCATACAAAAGCTACATATGTAGCTAATTTATTTTACAACAAGTAATTAATTCTTTCTGTACATCGCCCCTGTACCAAAGCTTTTAACAGTAAAATCAGACGTAATCCTTGCGAGTGATTCCGAATGACCAACAAATAAATAGCCATCATCGTTTAATACTTTATTAAACATGCTTACTGTTTTCATCTTGTTTTCAACATCAAAGTATATTAAAACATTGCGGCAAAAAATAACATCTACCTTGCCGATAATTCCTGATATTGTAGGCGAAACTAAGTTGCCCACGTTAAACTTTATCCTGCGTTTAAGGTCTGGCTTTATAGTAAAGCTGTTATCCTTTTCGTCAAAGTTTTTATAAAAATCTGGCGGTACACCCCTAAAAGCGTTTTGCCTATAAACACCCTCTTTAGCAAGCGCAACAACGTGCGAGTTAATATCGGTTGCAATAATTTCGATATTTATTTTATCAAAAAGTCTTGCATCGTTTAGCAATATAGCCATAGAGTATGGCTCTTCGCCTGTAGAACATGGTATAGACCATATACGTAAGCTACGTTTGCCTTTTGCAATATATTCTGGCACAACCGTTCCAACAAGGTAATCTACTTGCGAACGCTCACGAAGAAAGTATGTTTCGTTAATCGTTACTAAGTTTATCAATATCTCTATCTCACTACGTTTTGTGGAGTGATACTTTAAGTGGTAAATATATTCCTTAAAAGTAGAGAAATTAAGCTCTTGTAAACGCTTTGAAAGTCTGTTTTCTAAAAGATATTTTTTGTTTTCCGAAAACGATATACCAGAATTATTGTAAATAATAT
>CAYJIW010000030.1:4792-10130 GCA_964370335.1 uncultured Deferribacteraceae bacterium | reverse complement strand
ATTGTAGTAGCAAGCATTTATTATTCCCCAATATTAGATATTATCTTTTCACGAACGTATCTATTATCTTCATTAACAAGTTTCGACCTAAGCAACTGTAAGTAATCATCTGGCTTACTAGCCACTATGATATCAACTGCATGGTAGCGAACTATCCAGCTAGGGTCGGTATCAATAAGCACTAACGCATACTTTAACGCTTCTGACATAGACGCTTTAAATAAGCCTTGTAGCGCTTCTTTTCTAATATCTTCATTATCATCATTCATCAATGTTTTAAAGAAGTTGAACGCTAACGCTGGTTCGTTACTAACGACTTCTACTATTGCTAGTTTAACATTATCTGCAACTTTTGGATATGCCGCAATTAGCTCAGATATTACGCTTTCGCTATAAACCCTTGCTAATGCTTTAACTGCAAAGTATGCAACAATCGTATCCTCATCAAGCACTTTCGGTATCAGCTTATCAACATAGTCTCCAGCGCCAAGTTTTGCAATACTTGCTGCTGCAGCCTCTTTAATATCTATTGTTGTATCATCAAGCATATCTATTAATATACTTGTCGATTCTTTTTTATTAAATAAACCTAGCTGGCTAGCAATCAACTTGCGTACATCTGGCGAAGTTTCTACCTTTAGTTGCTCTACAACAATATTGTAGCTATCATCGTTACCGATAAGCGTAAGTGCTTGTATTGCAAGCTTTTTAACATTATCATCGGCTTTTAGCAAGCCACGTAACCTATCAACGTCGCTTTCATCAGATAGTAGCGCTATTGATGCAACTGCTGCATCTGCGTTTGTAACTGCTCCATCTTTCAAAAACTCGTAAATACGCTCTTTAGACTCCATATCGCCAAGCCATCCAAGTACAAGTAACGCTGCTGCACGGACAGCTTCAACGGGGCTATCAAGTTGTTTGCGTACTACATCAATACTTTCAAAATCGTACGCACGCCCTATTGTAATAACTGCCCATTCAGCCATATCTTCGTTATTGCCATCTAGCAACGCAACTAGCTTTGCTCTAACTTGGTCTGTATAGTTACGTGATAAGTATTCTGATATTTTTGATGCTTCATCTACATCGTTAAACTTTTGGCAAAGTTCGTCTAATGTGTATGAAGAAAAATCTTCTATTATCGTAAATAATCCTGTCAAGTTAGTAATTTCTAGCATCATTATAACGTGTTCAGGTACATTTGCTAAACTAATAATAACGCCAGATTTTGTAGCAAACTTTTTTAACGCTATCAACTCTGATAATGCTTTACTGTGCATATAAGTGCAACTTTTCATATCAATTTTGATAAACTTGATGTTTTTATAATCGTTTAATGCTTTTACAATTTCGCCAACATTCAGTTTTTCTACATTGTTTGCAATTACAGTTTTCAGCACATCATTTTGAACAGATATATTTAATTGTGTCATAAAATTATCCTAAAGCTTCTGCTTCCGTATCAAATATTTGAAACACTTTACCTAAGCCTGTAAACATAAACATTTCTTTAATATCAGCAGGCATTTCGCAAAGTATAAGTTGTTTTTGCTGTTTTTGTCCATTTTTGAACGCTTCTATAATATCACGTAGCCCAGAGCTATTCATGTAAACTACTTCTTTAAATGATAAAACAATGATATTTGACTCATTAAAAAGCTCAGAAATTTTTTCTTTCATCATTGTGCCAGTAGTAACATTAATCTCGCCGTGTAGGTAAACAACCCTCTTATCTCCAACAACTTTTACATTCATAACAATTTTTCCTCTATTGCCAATATCGGCAATATATTTTATTTATTTTTCTTAACTATTAACATTGTAATATCGTCTTCAAAGTTATCATCTGCAAAAGATCTAACATCAGACATTATTTCTTCCATCATTTTGCTACATGAATACTTGCTAAACATCATCAGCTTAGATATTAATCTATCGTAACCGTATTGCTCACGGTTTTCGTTCATTGCCTCAATCAAGCCATCAGTGTACATAAATAATATATCGCCAATGTCTAGCCTGTGGCTTTTTTCTTCATATTCCAAGTTTTCAAACGTACCTAAAAACATGCCACTAGCTGTTATTTTCTTAACAATCAGTTCAGATTCATCAAATAGTAATACTGGGTTATGCCCAGCAGAAGCATAATTAAATACGCCACTCTCAAAATCTAGCAACATGTAATACATTGTAACAAAATCGTTCGTATATATATTGTCACATAAAATATCGTTCACCATCGCAAGAACTTTCGATGATGATATAACATTTTTAGTATATAAACGCATAATAGAACGTGTGATAGCCATAATAACTGCCGCTGGTGTACCATGTCCTGATACATCTGCAACAAGCATACCCATGTGCTTATCATCTACGCTAAAATAGTCATAATAATCGCCACCAGCTATATCTGCTGGTAAATATAGTGCTGCAAAGTCGTACCCATCAATATTTGGAACTTCACTAGGTAGCAGGCTATGTTGTATGTGCGCAACTTGTTTAAGTTCTTCATCAATAACTGATTGCGCTTTATTAAGGCGTTCGTTCATGCGTAACAAGTCATCATTCATCAACAACATCTGGCGTTGCTTTTCTTCAATAGTAGACTGATAGTTACGTATTTCGTCAATTAAGCGTATCTCCCTAGTGGTGTCACGAAGTACCTCTACCAAGTAAATACCAGACATAGAATACTCTACAGTCATTGAAGTATCATACATCTTTCTACGTGATTTATCAACTTGCTTATTAGTAAATGGGCAATCCTTGCACGGCTCGTCAAAGCCATAAACTTCATAACACTTTGATGTGCTGTAATCTACAACCTTTTTTGATGAAAACGAACGTAACAGTTTATTAATCTTGATAATCCTGTAATTAGGGCTAACAATCATCATACCTTGTTGCATACTATCTATCGCAGTATCAAAAAACTTGTTATGGCGCTCCATTTTATTTTTTTCTTCAAGCAGCAATACTTTTTCTGATCTTGCTTGTTTATATTCGTACTCTGATTTTTTTTGGCTATTAACTAAATCTGTAACGTCTGTAAACGACGCAACAAATAAGTTTCTGCCAGCTTTCTTTATGCTAGTTTTATATGAGTATAGCTCACCATTATATGCAACTACATTTTTAATAAACTTAGATTTGCTTTCATCAACAACGCCATCTTTAATAGGGCAATCCCTACATTGACTAGGATAGCCAAATAACGCATTATAACATTTTTTTCCAACTAACTCATCAGGATGACGACCAGAAACTAATACAATATCACTATTGCAAAACTTAATATTAAATTCCTTATCAATAGTGAATAAAATAATATCCATGCCATGAGCTATTTTGTTAAAATCTCTCAAAGAAACTCCTTTACTAAGCATACGTTTTATTATGTTTTCTAAAAATAAACATAAAGATATTACTTATTATATATTACAACTAGAAGTAATACAACAAATTTTGTGCATACACAACTTGATTGGCTGTTAAGTATTGATAATTAAAAGAATTTTTTTTGAAATACTTATAACTAAGTAAGTTTAAGTACAATCATGATAAATAAAGCTGTAAGTGCAAATATGCCTGAATACATAATAATTTTTACTGATAGCTTTTCTGCAGAGAACATAAGCCCGGCTTTATAGCTTTCAACTTGTTCTTCAACGCTATCTAGGTTAAAAAGTATTTCTTCAATAACATCTCTATTCTTTTTCAAGTCATCTTCTGATTCGTATTCAATCACGTTACCTAAGTAAACAATGGTATATTCCATCAATGTAAATAATGCAGTCCTAAGGTATGCAAACTGATGTACAAACATATAACTAGGTGTTTTAATAAGCTCTGGTAACAGGTCGTATTGGATACGCTTTAAACGCTCCCTAGCTTCTGTAGGTATTTCGTTAATATCAGGAATTTTATCAACTTCGTTCATAATCCTACGTACTATTCTATAGTATTGGTCTGTTAAATCTGGTATGGCGCTAACTTTCAAGCGGATAGATTTACGGTTATCCCTGTTGGCTTTCAAGAAGTTTTTAATAAGTACAATAGCAGATGGCACTTTCACTTTCCTACGCTTACGCACAACACGGATAGAACGTTTAGTATCAATAGCGATAAGTGTTTCGACTATTTCGTCAGGCGTGAATATGAAGTGGTTCATACCTTCGAGTATATCACGTTCCATCTCATTCATTTGTCCGTTAGTAAAAAAGAATAATCTCGTGACATTTTCATCGTTCATAGTTCTAAGAACATCAGTCGCAAGGTATGGATCAAGCAATTCGCCGGGTTTAACAACTTCTATCCATACGACAGCAAGCTGTTCCTCACGGCTTTGGTATGCCCAAAGTTCTGTACGCCTTCTAACATCTAAGTCTTTTAAAGCTCTATGTAATGAGTACCCAAAATCCTGCATAACTTCTGTAATAAAAGTATATAAATCAGGTATCTTAATATTATAGAGCTGTTCGTATTTATTCTCCCTTTCTGAGTCCATAAACCTCTGCCCTTCTATTAGCTGGATTGTCTTTTGTATCTGTCCTAACTGCCGGGTATCTATCACCTAGCCCGACAGTTTTTATATTAATGGCTGGTATGCCAATTTCTACCATTTCTCTTTTAATTTCTTCTGCACGTTTATACGATAAATCAAAGTTATCTGTATATGTTTCTGTAGGTGCGATAACTTGTTGTTCGTCTGCATGCCCCATAACGACGTAACGTTTCGTTTTATCAAGCGTTTTCAACCTATCAAGGCTGTTTGTCTGCCTAGGTGTAATGCTACCAGTAACGAAATATATAGTCTCTAGCTTATCTAGGTCGTTAGAGTTTGGTGTTAAATCTAAGTGGCTATTTTGGTCAAACCAAGTAGCCGGGTCAATAGGTGGTTTTGTGCCACCAACCTCAGTATATGCTGATTCTAGTTTATAATCATCAGGTATAACTGTCGCAATAGAGTCTGGGTTAAGTGATGTATCTTGTGTAGTTGTTTTATTTAGTTGCCTAATTTCGACAACTCGCCAACCGTTAAGTGCTATTTGTGATTTTGCTTGTTCTTCTGTAGTTGCATACACAACCATAGTAGTAAGCACTTTAGAGATATTGTTTTCTATAACTGCTTCGTAAGTGTTTCTATATTCTACACTTTGCGCATAAGCATCATTATCGCCACCAGTAAAAAGGACGGCGAGGCAACTCGTTAGGAATAGGCTTATGAGCAACCTGTCTACTGTTATTTTTCTCAAGATTATAGTCCTTTAAAGCTTTTGCCATTTCATCATTAGCATATCTAGCTAAAATTGTTAGCTTATATATAACATCC
>CAYJIW010000030.1:0-4782 GCA_964370335.1 uncultured Deferribacteraceae bacterium | reverse complement strand
CGCAAGTTTTGATGCTGTCACAAATGTAGTATCCTTAGTAACCACCTCGTAGACAAAAACTGATGCAACCGCATTAGTCGCAACAGTAATCAAAAATAACGAAAATATCGTACTAAGTATTATTTTTTTGGTATACAAGTTCATCAATCTTATCCAATAAAACTTGTTGGTTTAACGGTTTCATAACGAAAGCGTTAATACCAGATGCCGTAATTTTCTTTCTATCAGATGGTTCTGTCCTAGCTGATACTGCGATTATTGGTATATCAATTCCTTTTTCTCTGATAGTTCTTGATAAGCTAAAGCCGTCCATATCTGGCATCATAATATCAGATACTAATACGTCAATATCTTTTTCACGTTCTATTATTGCAAGTGCTTCTTTTGCCGAAATGGCTTCAATATATTCTACCCAGCCAGCCGAAGTTAGCACCCTGCGTGCAATCTTTCTATCAGTAGCAGAATCATCACATACAAGTACTTTTACTAAGTTGCCTTTCTTTGTAGATGTAACTTCTTTATGTGCGACATCAGCTTTTTTGCGTATACGGCGTGGCATATTTTGTGCAAGCTCCATAACGCCAGCAACATCAATAATAAGCCTAACACGTCCGTTACCAGTGATTGTCGCACCAGCGATACCCGGGTTACCGCCAAGATATTCGCCAAGTGGCTTAATAACTATTTCTTCTTGTCCAATTAGTTGGTCAACAATAAATCCTATCTGTTTTTCTGCAAGTGCAACAACTACGACGTATGTTTCTTCTGAAGTCATTTCTTCAAGGCTGAACACTTCTTCTAGCCTAACGAGTGATAAGACCCTATCACGCAATTTTAAAACTTCTCTACCCTCAAACGAGTGGATTTCGTCTGTAGTTATCCTAACTGTTTCGATAACCGATACGAGTGGCACTGCAAATGTTTCGCCAGCAACCTCAACAAGTAATGCTTGTATAATTGCAAGTGTTAGTGGTAGTTTTAAGTAAAATGTTGTACCACGTCCAAGTTCGCTTTCAATAGATATAATACCGTTCAACTTCTCGATATTAGTACGCACAACGTCCATACCAACACCACGTCCAGAAACGTTTGTAACCTTTTCTGCTGTAGAAAAGCCGGGACGGAATATTAACGCATATGCTTGGTTTTTATCCATGCCAGATGCTTCTTCTTGTGTGATAACGCCTTTTTGTATAGCTTTTTGTTTAAGCACATCAGCATCCATACCAGAGCCATCATCTCTAATTTCGACAACTATGTGGTTGCCTTCGTGGTATGCAGAAAGATGTACTTCACCACGTCTTGGTTTACCTTTTGCAACACGTACTTCAGGGCCTTCGACACCATGGTCGCAAGAGTTCCTAATCATGTGGATAAGTGGATCGCCAATTTCCTCAATGATTGATTTATCAAGCTCTGTATCTTCACCTGAGATGATTAAGTCGATTTCTTTACCGCTATCTCTACTTAAATCACGTACCATACGTGGAAATTTATTAAAAACTTTACCAATAGGCATCATTCTTGTTTTCATAACTGCAAGTTGCAATTCTGTAGTGTTCATACCTATTTGTGATGTTGTTTCAATCAGTTGTTCAATTAAGTATTCGTTTTCAAATTTATGCTCTAAATCGCTTGAAAGCTGTGTAAGTCTATTTCTTGAAAGAACAAGTTCACCCACTAAGTTAAGTAGTGAATCAAGCCTAGATACATCTACACGGACAGTTTGCTCAACAGGCGCAACAGTACGTGTTGCTGCATTATCTGGTTTTTGTGCAGGTGGTGGAGTTGGTGCTGCTACTGGTGCAGCCTCTGCCGCAGGTTTTTTATCAGCAGATGGTGATATTTCGTTAGCTCTGCCTTCGTTTGCAAGCTTTAGTTTATTAGTGACTTCGTCAATATTTGTTGTATCGTTACCTGTTTCAATATCGGCAACAACACGCTTTGTAATATCGACAAACTCAAGCAAAACGTCCATAATTTCAGGTGTAACAACCATGTCGCCTTTACGCAATTTGTTTAATATTTCTTCGGCATGGTGCGTAACTTGTGCAAGCTTATCAAAGCCTAAAAACGACGAAGAACCCTTCATCGTGTGTGCACCACGGAATATTTTGTTTAACAAATCAAGGTTATGTTTGTCATTTTCTAATTCAACTAAGTCATGGTCTAAGGCTTCAATAGTTTCGTTTGTTTCAACTAAAAAGTCTTGTACCAGTTCTTGCATATCATCAAAGTTCATATATCACCCAATTATACGCCAAATTCTTTCAGTAGCTTATCAACTAAATCTTGATCTTGCAGTATATCCTTAGAGTCTTTCATCTTATCAAGCACATTGACATCTATAACATTTTGCTTTATGCCAAGTTTTATTAATAGCGATGCAAGCCTTGTTTCAAGCGCGTTCACAACATCTATGCTTGCATCAACATTTTTTCTAGTATTTTCTTTAAATTCAAGTGCTGCAATCACGTCGTGACAAATCCCTTTGCCAGCTTCAACATCTGTCATAGCCCTACCAGCCATACCATTAGCACGAGCAAAATCGCCAGATTGCACAAACTGGTTTAACATATCAAGGCTATCCTTAATGTTATCAATATTGAAATTGATATTATCAAAACACGTGAACACACTTTCAGTAGCTTGTTTCGAGTCGTCAATTACGTTATGTAATACTCTCTCAAAAATTGGTAAGTCGTTATATGCTTTACCAACTGCATTAGATACTGTTTGTAACTTCTTGAGTGAGTCGCTAAAGTATTGCGCTATTTCGTATAATTCACTTTCTGGGTCGGCCATTATGTCGACTATGTCGTACCTACCCTCGTTGATATTACGTGCAATATTAAGCAACTCGTTCAAGTCTTTAAACTCGCCCATAATTATAGATCCAACAGTTTAAACACTTTCTCTTGTAGAGTATCTGGTGTAAACGGTTTAACTACATAGTTATTTACACCACTTTTAAGTGCCGTAAGAATATCTTCTTTTGCGGCTTCAGTAGTAATCATAAGTATTGGCACTTCTTTGTATTGATCTTTTTGTCGCAACGTCTTTACGAATGTAAGCCCGTCCATTTCTGGCATGTTCCAATCTGTGATGATCATGTCGACTTCATTCTTTGCCATTACTTCAAACGCTTCAATGCCATTACCAGCTTCTAAAACATTTTCAAAGCCTAATTTCTGTAGCGTATTTTTGATAATTCTTCTCATCGTTGAAGAATCATCTACCGTAATGATTGAATGCTCATATCCCATTAACAAATCCTCCAATAGTGTTTACTATCACATAAACATTATTATATATCTTAATACTTTTTTTTCAACCTATAGTTATACATACTGATACAATATATGAAAATAATCATACAATCAATCAGAATTTTTGTTTTTATACTAATCTTTTAGTTTTTTTAGCCTTTCAGCCTTACTAATTATCTCTTTTATCCTAAACCCAAAGTAGCCATCAATAATAACAACCTCGCCCCTAGCGACAACCTTGTCGTTAACAGCAAGTTCGATTGGTTCGCCCGCATTTTGTTCAAGCTCAACAATATTACCCGGCCCTAAGCCTAATATATCTTTAAGGAATAGTTTTGTCGTACCCATGCGTACACTAATAGGAATATCAATATCTAGTAGCAAATCTAAATTTTGCGTAGAAACAGTTAAGTTATCCGTCGGTTGTTGTGTGCTATAGACACTGTTCATCATGTTGTTTAGTGCAGATGTTTCATCGCTACTAAGGCTGTTATCTGTAGCTGCAACAATATAGTTTGAAAAAGCTTCGTCAATATAGAAGCGTATATTCATAACCTTTTCGCCTAAAAAGATTTTAAAATTAAAGCCGATATAGTCACTAGCTTCAAAATTTGCTGTTTGGCTAACAGTTGTAACATCAGCAACTTTTATTGAAAACTTTTTGCTAAACTCGCCCTCTAGCGGTACATTTAATGCACCTAAAAGCTGAGATGATAATTCTTTAACAGCATCAAGCACTTCGCCATCAAGTTCGTCTTTACCTTCGCCATCACCAGCAAGCATCAAATCTGCGATAGCTGTAATATTCGTTGTAGCAACAATAGCACCAATTTCAGAGTTGGTGTTTTCTTCCTTTGCGACAATGTGTGTTTTATCTTCATAGCCAGCAACCAGTTCTGCAACATCGCACTTGAATACTGTTTCAAGCTCGATATTTACTTCCTTAGAAGTTATTGCTGCTAAAGAAGGTTGCAATGTTTCTGAGGTGATATCCGCAAACTTTTGTAGCCCCGCTTGTATGGACAAATCAATTGTTTCGTTCATCTTCTTCCTCCGTCGTTGCCCTAGTAATCTTTATAGCTTTTTTAATGCCTAATACACCTAATGCGCCATAGTATTTGTGTCTGTTATTGACGTAAACATTAAGTGGGCGTTTATTCTTTTTGTTTAATATTATTGTATCATTTTCGCTAAGCTCTAAAATTTCGCTAACTTTTAGTTTTGCTCTGCCAAGCTCAACGATAAGCGGTAAATCAATATTTTCTAGCAAGTCTAGGATACGTGATTCATACTCGCCAGAGCGACCACGTTTAGCGCCTATCAGCCAATCTTGCGAGCTGATTTTGTTAAGTATCGGCTCGAGAATTATTGCTGGTAAGCATAAGTTCATCATGCCTGTAACCTCGCCAAACTTTACCTCGAAAACTGTTAAAACAACAACCTCGTTTTGTGCAACAATTTGGATAACGTGCGGGCTATTCTCGCTAAGTTCTTTTTTGAACCTGACGTTTGG
>CAYJIW010000029.1:0-18163 GCA_964370335.1 uncultured Deferribacteraceae bacterium | reverse complement strand
AGCTAAATATGCAATGCTAAATGATGAAGACGACGAAGAAAATACAAATAACAAAAATTAATTAGTTTCCTAAAAATATAGCTACATCGTTTTATACGGTGTAGCTATTATTTTATTCTATCGGGTATGGTTACAATCACGTGAAAAATAGACACTCATTTATTAAATATTTTAGAACAATAGCTGTTTCGCTATACATTATAATTCCGTTCATTATTACAAGTAACGGTAACAATTTAATCAGGTTTGATATACCAAAGTTAGAATTGTATTTCTTCAATGCTGTCATAACTTTTAACAATTTCTTTAATCCATCACTTTTAATAATTATACTTACTTTTTTAGCAATAATTATCACCCAAGTATATGGTCGTGTGTGGTGTGGCTGGGCTTGTCCACAAGAGATTGGTAATGATTTTATTGGTGTAATGCTTAAAAAGGTTAAGTCAAAAAACACTAAGTTAGCTGTTAAAATTGCTATAAGTTTCTTTATATCATTTATGTTTGCTACAAGTACGTTTTTCTACTTTGTATCACCATACGAATTACCACAATTTTTTCAATCACGTGGTTTTGTAGTTGGTGGTTTAATTTGGTTCTTTTTCTTTCTATTTTTATTTCTTGATTACGCATTTGTCGGCTACAAGTGGTGTAAATACTTATGTCCATACTCTATGATGCTTGGCTTAATGACTGATGAACATACATTATACGTCGGCATGATAAAAGGTGAAGACGATAAATGTATCAAATGTAAAGCATGCGTAAAAATTTGCCCTATGGGACTAGACCCTAGGATAACGCCTGATAACGATTGTATCTATTGTGAAGAATGTATAAAAGCATGTGATAAAGTTCTACGTAAAAGGGGCGGTAAGTCAATAATCGGATACGTTTGGGGTGCAAAAAATAAATTTACTTTGCGTGCTAACTTATTAATAACTATAAGTATAACATGTATGTTGTCATTGTTTTTAGTATATAATATGTACAAAAATGATGTCATAAATGTTGAACAACTTAGCTACACATCTAGCGGTAGTGAAAGTGTTTATGTGTTAAAAATTGAAAACAAATCTGCATTATCTATGGGTGTTGATATAAAGGCTACCAATGGTGAAAATATTACTATTGAACCTAACTATGTTTTTATTAATAGGTTACAAACTATTGATGTAGAAATAAAAGTAAATAATAATAGTGCAGAAAATATAAAGCTTGAATTTTTGGGCGATAACACGTATCGTTCAAGTATAACATTAAAAAAGCAATAGGGAGTTTGATATGAAACCAATGATGGTATTACTCGCTTTAGGAATAGGGTTTATTGCTGTTATGTACGTTATTGCAGTAAATAATTTTGAAGGTGTTGTCGTTAGTAAAGCTTATGAATCATCTTTATTGCACGATACTGAAAAAGCAAATAACGATAGCGTAAAAGATATTTTATCAAATGTGACTGCTACGCCAGATAATAATAACATAGTTATTGATTTTGTTATTGATAAATCTAAAAGTGCGTATGATGATATAGCTGTAAAAAATGTCGTGTTATCACCACCAATGGGTGTGGATATTTTATTATCTAAGGCTGATAACGGGTATGCTACTCCAGAAAAGTTAAATAACGGCTGGTATAAGCTAAAGGTTATTGTAGAAGCAAATAATACGCAAATGGTTACTTCCAAATCACTTTATATTGAGAATTAGTATGGAATCTTTGTTTATCCTTATTGCTATTAGTTTAGTTGTTGGTATTGGTGCATTTATGTGGTTTATATTTTCTAGTAAAAACGAGCAATTTGAAGATATAGAAGCGCCAAAATATCGTATGCTTGATGACGACGATGAGTAATAACGATTTACGTTGTGCCCATTGCAATCAAAAAGTAGCAGCTAACTCTAAGCCAGATGTTGAAACAGGTCAACATTTTTGCTGCGATGGCTGTAGGGCGGTTTACCACCTTATTAGTAATGGTGGGCTTAGTTCATTCTACACTAAAAGAACTGCTGATGATTACACACCTTTTGAAGATATAGAAGTATCTGCAGATAGTTTTATTGAACATCTAAAAGTTAATAACGATGGCGATATAGAACTTATCGTTGCAATATCTGGCATACGCTGTGCAGCGTGTGTATATCTAATCGAGAATTATCTTCTAAAACAAAAAAAAGTTAAATCTATGCGTATTAACTACGCAAACCATAAAGCAAAAATCACATTTAACGATAAAGATATATCATTACAAGAAGTGCTAGATAGTATTACTTCGCTTGGATATTGTCCGCTACCTATTACTAATGTTGATAGCCAGCTAACGAAAGAGCGTAGAGACTACTTTTATAGGTTTATTGTTGGTGCATTCTTTACAATGCAGTTAATGGTTTATTCTATTGCGCTTTATGCTGGTTACTTTCAAGGTATGGACGAGAGTATTAAAAATTTGTTCCAGTTTATCGGCTGGGCGCTTGCAACACCAGTAGTTTTTTATGCTGGGTATCCATTTTATAGTAGGGCATTTAAGGGTTTGAAGCATATGCACTTTACAATGGATACTTTAGCAACGATGGGTGCGGGTAGTGCGTATTTTTATAGTATTTTTGCTATTTTTATGGGGCAAGAAACGTATTTTGATACATCTTGCATGATTATTACATTAATACTGTTAGGTAAATTTATCGAAGCAGGTGTCAAAGAGAAGAGTGGCGATGTTGTTGCAAAGTTATTGTCTTTAAAACCAACTAAAGTTAATAAGATAGAAATGGATAGCAACGGAAATGTTGTTAATAGTACAGTTATACCAATAACCGATTTAGCAGTTGGCGACTATTTTGAAGTTAGCGAGGGTGTCAACATTGCTGCTGATGGTAGGGTGTTCTCTGGCGAAGCAGAGATTGATGAAGCTATGCTTACAGGCGAATCTGTACCGGTGCTAAAAAGTGTAGGGAGCGAAGTTTTTTCTGGCTCTACTATATCACGTGGTAAAATTATCATACGTGCAGAAAATGTTGGTAATAAAACATTTTTATCGCAGATAGCAACAACAGTTAGCGATGCGCAAAGCAGTAGAGCGCCTATACAAGATGTTGCAGATAAGTTTATAGCATACTTTGTGCCGTTCGTAATATTAGTTGCTATAATTACATTTATTTATTGGAATTTTGTAGTTGATTTGATGCTACCAAACGCATTAATGCGTGCAATTTCGGTATTAGTTATTGCTTGTCCTTGTGCAATGGGACTTGCGACACCATTAGCGATTATTACATCTGCTAAAAAGCTATCGGAAAGTGGGCTTCTATTTAAAAATGGTGATGCCATCGAGCGTCTTGCACGTGCAAATGATTACTATTTTGATAAAACAGGCACAATATCGCAAGGTATTATGTCTGTTGTAGATTACAAAATATTTAGTAGTGATATAGATAAAGCATTAAAACTTCTTTGTGTGACCGCATCATACTCAAGACACCCAGCATCTAGGGCAATATCGCTGATAACAGATAATTATAACCATACAGCAAGCGAATATGAAGATATTGCTGGCATGGGGATATGTGCAAACATTAACGATGATACTGTACTGATAGGCTCTAAAAAATACTTGGTAGAACAGGGCGTAACAGGTCTAGATAATAGCGAGATTGAGCAATATATATCGAAATGGAACAGTAACGGATACACTATCGTTTATTCAAGCATTAATGGTGTATTTGTGGGTATCTTTGGCATATATGATGAAGTTAGGCACGATGCAAGTAGTGTTATATCAACATTGCAGAAACATGGTAACAATGTAACAATACTAACAGGCGATAATAGAAATTCTGCTGAAATAATGATAGCAAACGCAAGTATTAACGCAAAAGTATATAGCGAAGTATCACCATTTGATAAATCTGAAATCATTAAAGATAGTAAAGATATAAATAAAACTGTAATGATAGGCGACGGTATAAACGATGCGATAGCCCTAACATCTGCAAGTGTTGGCATATCAATGCGTACAGGTACAGATATTTCGCTAGAAAGCTCATCAATTATATTGTTGCGTAACGATTTAAGCTTAATTCTTAAAGCAAAATATATTTGTAGAAAAACACTAAAGATTATTAAAGAAAATTTATTCTGGGCATTTTCATATAACTTTATTGCGATACCGTTGGCAGTTACAGGGATTATTCATCCAGTTATGTCAGCAGGTTTTATGGCAGTTAGTTCGTTATTAGTTGTAACAAATTCAATGAGAATAAAAAGATTAAAATAGTGAAGCTATACATTAATTAATCAAGGTAAGTTATTGATATTTAATAATTAAATCCCATATAAATAAAATATATTCCCATGATAATTAAGAATACCATAGCAAATTTGTTTAGTATTTTTATATACTTTAATGCAACAGAACTAAACACCGCCATAGTCATCATGGCTGCCATAGTGCCAATACCAAAAGCCATCATAAGTAATGCAGATTGCATAGCATTTCCTGTAGCAACTGTTCCAATAACAGCTCCCATGCTAAGCCCACAAGGTAGTAGCCCAAAAGCTAAGCCAAATAAAAAGGGCGATGATAGCTGAAGGCCGTTAACAAGTTTGTGAAAATTAAACTTTGTAATAAGTTTTGTGTGTATGTGAAATAAAGTTGATAGTGCGTATAGCACCATAAATGAGCCACCAACGATAGATGATAGTCGTTGTACATTCATGAATGTATCGCCAGCATATTGCAATACAGAGCCTAAAATGCCAGCTATAGCGCCTAATATCATGTATGTGACAATTCTGCCAGCATTGTAAAATAAGTGTGGTATAAGCAGTTGATAACCGGGTTTATCGGCACAAAAGCGGCTGGAGACTAATACAACTATCGGGTTGCACATTAAGGTGCAATGTCCAAAACCGCCACTGATACCAAGTATAAAAAAACCAGATAACTCAACTGCTAAATTCATAGCTACTTCGCTGTGTTATAGAAAAAATATTTTTCTTCAGTAGATTTATCTTTGTATGTGATAAGTAGTTTGCCATACCAAAGTGTTCTACCAGAGCCACATTTTGGTAGTATCATTTCAGTAATGTATGTATCTTTAGGAGATGGAAAATCTGCAACAAATCTACCCATGTTCATTTCCATATTAGTTGTGAAATTAACTGATTCGATATTACTGTTATCAGCAAATTTAAAGTTAAAAGCAAAAGGAGCCATAGCTGTAATTGGGCGGTTTTCAACAATAACTTCCACAGAATTGCTATTGTTAAGCAGTAATGTTTTGTTAGCTGATGTTACATCAGTGTTAACATCGTAAGGTGCAGGCATTTTTGCATTTGCTAAAGTAGTAACAGCAATTAATGCAAGTGATAAAATAACTTTTTTCATAATATTCTCCATAGAATTATATTTAGATGTAGATGCTATCATATTAATACAGAAAATAAAAGAGGAAATTTGTATTCTTCAAAAAAGGTGATTTAAGGCACTTTTAGGTGTAATAGTACATGCAAAAAATAAAAAAGGGCTTAAAATGGTGATTTTCTGATAGGGGATATTGTGCTTGTTTTTGATACCTTATCGTGCGTTAATTCTACAACGTCGATAACCAAACATAGACATTGTTGTACATAAATTCTGCAACGTCAATAAGAAACATAAAAGCCTTATCGTGCGTTATTATCATAACGTCCGATAACCAAACCTAAATCTTATCGTACGTTATTATCATAACGTCCGATAAGATATATTATGTAAAGAAATAAAAAAAGAAGATGAAATAACGGTTGCCCCACTATTGTTATTAAATAAAGTAATTACAGCTTTTATTTTTAAAAATATGTGTTTTAAGCAACTTTGGTAAGCTATTGTATATGGCGAGATGTTAAATACGCTTAAAATCGCTATTTTTATTTAACACTTTTTTAGATTTCTTTAATAAGTTATAGATTTTATTTCAAAATTAGATTATTTTATACTTAACTTACTATTGGAGATTGCTGTGTATAAAACTGCTTTACTTGACTTTGACGGAACTATCGCAGATACTCTGCTTGATATATACAATTCTATCGTTTATGTGTTTGAGCAAAACGACCTTGTTGCGCCAGAATTTGACGTCGCTAAAGAACTTATGGGTGATGGTTTAAAGATGTTCCTTGAAAAATCCCTTAATGCTACCAACAATGATATATCTTTAGCGGATAAAATCACTGATGAGTTTATCAATCACTACGCTATGAATTCTACTATTCATACAAATCTGTATGATGGCGTTATCGAGTTGCTTGATTTACTTAAGAATAACAACATCAAACTAGCTGTTATTTCTAACAAGTCTGAAAAGTTTTTACGCATCATTGTTGATCACTTTAACTTAACTAGCTACTTTGAAGTCATTGCTGGCGGCGATACATACATAGATAAAAAGCCATCTGCGTTACCTATTTTAAAAACTTTAGAAATTATGGGAGTGCCAACTGATGAAGCTATAATGATTGGTGATAGTAAAAATGACCTATTATCAGGCATTAACGCTAAAGTAGCTACATGTATATGTACTTTTGGTTACTGTTCGGGGCTTGATTCTAGCGATCTAAAAGCTGATTATTATGTTGATAACGCACTACAAATACTTGATATATTTAACATTACACGAGGCTAACAATGAAAAACGCTTACTATGCCGATTTTATTTACTACGATAGCAATGTGCATAATAATTCTTGGTTATTAGTAGATGATAACGTCATTACAGGGATTACAGCTGATATTATCCCCTACTCTGACTACACTCAAACTAAATTTGAGAACGCTGCAATATTTCCCGGTTTAATCAATACTCATACGCATCTAGGCATGTCATTTTTTAGAGGTTTAGCAGATGATTTGCCACTTATGACTTGGCTTAACGAGCATATTTGGCCTGCTGAAAAGAAGTATATTTCACAACAATTTGTATATGATGCTACAATGCTATCTGTTGCTGAATCTATCCGTTCAGGCGTTACATGCTTAAATGATATGTATTTCATGCCAGATAGCGTTTCTAAGGCTTATCGTGATGCAAAAATACGTGGTGTTGCATGTTATGGTATTATGGGTAACTCGTTTGAGGACGCTTTTAAGCACCTAGATGATACAAAACCTTACGAACTTGTAAAATATTCACTTGCCCTACACGCTTTATATACTGTGCCATATGACGCATTTAAAGCATGTACAGAATATGCTAAAGCTAATAATATCCAATTACACACACATCTTGCAGAAACTGTGGATGAAATAAATATTGTGAAAGATAAGTATAGTAAAACACCTACTGAAGTTATGTATGAGCTTGGAATTTTAGATATAAAATCTGTACTTGCGCATTGTGTGCATGTTACAGATAGTGATATTGCACTGCTAGCTGATAGCAAGGCATCTGTTTCGCATTGTATTAGTAGCAACTTGAAGCTTGCAAGCGGTATTGCGCCTATCACAAAGATGGCTAACGCTGGTGTAAATATCACAATAGGTACAGATGGCGCTGCTAGTAACAATAACCAATCTGTTATTAAAGAGATGACAACTATATCGAAGTTGCAAAAAGCGATAGAATGTGAAGCAACAGCAATGCCAGCAGAGCAAGTGTTGCAAATGGCTACTAAAAATGCTGGAAAAGCGTTAGGTTTTGATGATATTGGCGAGCTAAAAGCTGGTTTTAAAGCAGATTTTTTCGTATTATCTTTTGATAATGCAAGCGTAACACCTGTTTATAACCCTATTTCTCACCTCGTTTATGCATCTGACCCATCAGATATTACAGATGTATATATTAACGGTACTTGCGTTATGAAACAACGTGAGATACTAACTTTTGATGAACAAAATATTAAACAAATAGCAAGAAAATTTGCAAAATCAATTATATAAAGGGAGTTTATGGAAAATTTTAACACTTTTAAGACACCATTTGAAGAAAGATACGCATCGAAAGATATGCTAGCTTTGTTTTCACCAAACAAAAAATTTACTACATGGCGTAAGCTATGGATAGCGTTAGCTGAATCTGAAAAAGAGCTTGGCTTAAACATTACTGATGAACAAATATCTGAAATGAAAGCAAATATTGAAGATATTGACTATACGTATGCTAGGGAAATGGAAAAGAAATTTCGTCATGACGTTATGGCTCATGTGCATACTTTTGGCAAAGTTTGCCCTACTGCTATGCCAATTATACACCTTGGCGCAACAAGTGCATATGTTGGTGATAATACTGATATTATCGTTATGTACGAAGCACTTTCATTAGTTAGAAGTAAGCTTATTACTGTGCTTGGCAACTTAAAAAAGTTTGCTATCAGTTATAAAGATTTGCCAGCATTAGGTTTTACCCACTTTCAACCGGCGCAATTAACTACTGTTGGTAAACGCGCTACGTTATGGATGCAAGACTTTTTAATGGATATAGAAAACTTGCTTGATACGCTTAACACTATGCGTTTTCGTGGTGTTAAAGGTACTACAGGTACACAAGCGTCATTTTTACATCTATTTGATAATAATCATGAAAAAGTACGTCAGTTAGACAAACTTGTATCTTCAAAAATGGGGTTTGATAGAGTTTTTGGCGTATCTGGGCAAACATACTCTCGTAAGCAAGATTCTCGTGTGTTAGCTGTACTTGCTGGTGTTGCAGAGTCTGCACATAAATTTGCTACAGATATTAGGTTATTATCAAACTTAAAAGAAGTTGAAGAGCCATTTGAAGCAACTCAAATAGGTTCTAGTGCTATGGCATACAAACGCAACCCTATGAGAAGCGAACGTGTTTGTTCGCTTGCTAGGTACGTTATTTCGCTATCTTCTAACCCATACTACACACATGCTACACAGTGGTTTGAGCGTACACTTGATGATTCTGCAAACAGGCGCCTATCTATTGCTGAAAGCTTTTTAGGTATTGATTCTATTTTAGAACTACTTATAAACATTACTAACGGTTTAGTTGTGTATGATAAAATTATTGCAAAACGTATATCTGAAGAGCTACCATTTATGGCTACCGAGAATATCATTATGGAAGCAGTTACTAAAGGTGCTGATAGACAAGAAATGCATGAACAAATCCGTATCCACTCTATTGCAGCTGGCTCACGTGTTAAACAAGATGGCTTAAATAACGACTTGTTAGAGCGTATTGCTAATGATTCTTTGATACCACTAGATGATAAAGAAATTGAAAAATTAATGAACCCACGTGCATTTGTTGGGCGTGCGCCAGAACAAACTGTCGAGTTTATAGAAGCAGAAATTGATCCACTACTCAATAAGTATAAAGATGACTTAACGAGAAGTGCTGATTTAAAAGTTTAATTATTATGGGGAGTTTTGCTCCCCTTTTTCATTAGGAGATTATAATGAATATTAGGTTAGTCAAACACGATGATATACCTATAATTAGAGATATTTATGCGCAATATATTGATACATCAACAACTTTCGAATATGTGCTACCAAGCCTAGAAGATTTTATTGCACGTGTTGAAGGTATATCTAGCGTCTATCCATACCTTGTTTGTGAAGACAATGGTAAGATTATTGCATATGCATATGCTACAAAGTTTCGTGAAAGGATTGCATATAAATGGGGAGTAGAGTCATCTATCTATCTTGATAAAAATGTTACATCTCGTGGCATTGGAAGTAAACTATATGCAGTATTGTTCGATATATTAAAATTGCAGCAATTTATTACAGTTTATGGTCTGATTACAAGGCCAAATAATAAAAGCGAACAACTCCACTCTAAACTAGGTTTTACATTTGGTGGAGAATATTTAAAAGCTGGATATAAAAATGGTAACTGGTATGATGTTGTTTGGTACGTCAAGAATATTAATAATCATGATAACCCACCAAGTGAGATTATACCAATTAACGATATGCCAATGAGCGAACTTCAAAAACTCTTTGATACAATAAACTTATAAAAAAACTGGATAATTAATATCCAGTTTATATGTTAAAATAATATTCTGCAGTAGATACCGCAAGGCATCACTCTTTTATTTTCTCTAAATGGTAGCCCTATTTCACCACACGTTAGCGAGCCTTTATTGCTAATTAAATCGCCAAAACTATCTTGTGCGATATTATGTAATGCTAACGGAGAAAGTCCTGCTGTGTAGGAGTTTATAAGAATATATTTAGCATCTTTCGATAAAATATCCCTACATGATTGAAACAGCTCCCAAAGCCCTTCTTGTAGTTTCCAAACTTCGCCGTTTGCACCCCTACCAAACGATGGTGGGTCCATAATAATAGCGTCATACTTTTTTTCACGTCTAGCTTCACGCTTAATAAACTTCATACAATCGTCAACTATCAACCTTATCTTATCATCAGCGACTTTTGATAAATGCGAGTTCTCTTTACACCAATTTACCGCCCCTTTTGAAGCATCAACATGGCAAACATTTGAGCCAGCTAATGCCGCAGCTATAGAGGCTGCACCAGTATATCCAAACAAGTTTAGTGTCGATTTTACACCAAGAGATTTTGTTGTTTCCGCGATAAAGTCCCAATTTGCAGCTTGTTCTGGGAATAAACCTGTATGTTTAAAGCCTGTTGGCCTAACTTTGAATGTCATATTTTTATAAGACATTAGCCATGATTCTGGCAACTCTTTATTGTATTGCCATTGTCCGCCACCAGATGAACTACGCTTGTAAATTGCATCTACAGCTACTTTGTACGAGTTATCACTCCTAGCCCAAACTGCTTGTGGGTCAGGACGTAAAAGAGTATGTTCTTTCCAGCGCTCTAACCTAACACCAGAGCCAGAGTCTATTAATTCAAAGTCTTTCCAACCGTTCGATATAACTAATTCTGATTTCAATATTGTACCGCCTTTCCTACTATATCATTGATATGGTTAATATTTTTATTATCTAGGTATGTGTTGATACCGTTTGCAATATCAACGCAAGCATTGTAGTTTATAAAGTTTGCAGTGCCAACTTGGATAATATCTGCTCCAGCTAGAAAGAACTCTATAGCATCTTTATAGTTGCTAATACCACCCATGCCCATGATAGGTATATTAACGGCTTTACTAACTTCATACACCATACGTACAGCAACTGGCTTTATAGCAGGACCACTTAGCCCACCAGTTTTATTTGCAAGTATAGGTTTCATGTTATCAATATCAATTGCCATACCTAAAAGTGTATTGATTAATGATATGCTATCTGCACCTTCATTTTCACAAACTTTTGCATAATCTACAATATTTGTAACGTTTGGTGATAGCTTAACTATTAATGGTTTATTTGTGATAACTTTACGTACTGCTTTAACTATTTCTTGAGTGTTTTCAGGCGTTGCAGAAAAAGATATACCACCCTCTTTAACATTTGGACATGATATATTCATCTCAAGCATATCTATATCTGTGTTGTCTAAAATTTTAGCAACTTCGATATACTCATCAATAGTTTTACCCCAAAAATTTACAATAATACGTGTATCAAGTTTACGTAGTATAGGTAGTTTATCAGATATAAATTTTTCTACCCCGACATTTTGTAATCCTATTGCGTTAAGAAGTCCAGAGCTTGTTTCAACAAGTCTAGGCATATTGTTACCGACAGCTTCGTTTAGTGATATACCTTTAACAGAAATACCGCCAATTTCTTCTATGTTTGTATGTTTTATATATTCAAGTCCGTAGCCAAATGTTCCGCTTGCAGCAATTACAGGTGTTTTAAATTCTACACCGCAAATATTTGTTTTAAGTTTTTGTGTCATCATTATTATCTAACCAACCTATCCCAATCTATGCTTCTGCCATCAAAAACTGGCCCTTCAACGCAACAGCGTTTTTGTACTTTGTTACCGTTTTTATCAACAACAGGTATAAGGCAACCTAAACATGCGCCAATACCGCACCCCATTTGCTCATCAAGCGATACATCTATGGGTTTTTCGTTTGCAATACATATTTCAGTAACAGCTTTCAACATTCTGATAGGTCCGCAAGCATAAACTTTATCAAATCCACTTATTTGTTCTTTAAATGGCTCAATTACTAGCCCTTGATGTCCATAAGTACCATCATCTGTAGTATAAACTTGTTGGTCGCATAGCTTGACGATTGTATTTTTTAGTAAAATATCACTTTCAGAACGTCCACCGTAAAACAATGTGACATTACAACCAGCATCTTTTAATGGCTTCATCATGTTTATCATTGGTGCAAGCCCAACGCCACCAGCAACAAGTGCTACGTTTTCGTTATCTTTAATTTTAAAATAGTTGCCAAGCGGTGCTGTAATAGATACAAAATCACCAGTAACAAGCCTAGTAAGTAGTTTTGTTCCTTTGCCAACAACCATATATAAAAATGTAACAATGTCGTTATCTTTTACTTCGCATATTGCAAACGGTCTTTTTAATAGTGGGTCGCTAACATCATCGTAAGGAGTGGAAGAAATCATGAAGAATTTGCCAGCTTTGCGTTCGTTCGCAAGCTCGGCGCACTTCATTTCGATATAGCCAAACCTTTCGTTTAGCATAGTATTAGACAAAATCTCTGCTTTCATAAATTGTAACACCTATAATCAAAAAAAATGCTGTCTACGCTGACAGCATTTGAAATTTATTAATCTTTAAAACTTCTTTCCAGCAAATACAAGCATGCAATTTTTATAGGCTCAGTCAGTTGGTGTGTCCTGCCGATAGAGTCTTCCTTAATTATGCTAGAAAGTTGGTTAGTAGATACTTTCATAATATCTGAAATATCAGTAATACCAATATTTTTGCTTTTGAGTTCAACAAAAATCTCCCTAAGTGGAGTGGTTGCAATGTAATACTTTAAATCTTCAAGCGAATGAATATCGTTTCTTTCAATTCTTGTACCGCTAAAAAGCCATGGTGATTCAATATAAGTAAGCCCTAACGCTGCCACGTGCTTACATAATTCTGTTTTAGATGTTTCACAGCCACAAGTATAATTTGAAACATTATCACTTTTTACCGTTAATGTAACCTCATATTCGCCATGGTTACCACGAATTTTGCCAACAAGTGTATCATCACCAGATTGGCCACAAGCATAAAAACTACTGATATACGCATCAGCACGTTGGATACTACGCGGAGAACACGCATCATGCAAACTGTCAGACGTAAGTTTAATCAACTGCATCGGAGCACCTCACCTAATATTAGTATAGTTCTACTATCTCATAGTTATTAATCTTATTCAAGTCAAAAGATTATAATTTATATTATCCTATGCCTAAATATGATCGCCCACCTGAATATAACAATTCAAATGTTCTTTTTATGTTTTTATTATCAATACTTTGCAACTCTGGGTCGTCTTGTATTATTTGCATGGCATCTTTTGTAGCTTGCTTTAAAATATTTACATCTGAAATAATGTTTGCAAATTTAAAGTCAGGCACACCAGACTGCTTTGTTCCAAAAAAATCGCCTTGCCCTCTTAGTTCCAAATCAATTTCTGCCAATTTAAAACCATCTCGATAGTCAACCATAGCTTTTATACGTTTTTTTCCAGTATCTGAAATATTTTCACCTGTTACTAATACGCAATATGATTGTATATCGTTACGTCCTACACGTCCCCTTAATTGATGAAGTTGCGACAATCCAAACCGTTCGGCATTTTCTATAACGATAACAGTAGCTTCTGGCACATCAACCCCAACTTCAATAACAGTTGTTGATACTAATACCTCAATATCTCCAGATTTAAAGGCTTGCAAAACGGATCGTTTTTCATCAGGCTTCATCTTGCCATGCAATAGCCCTACTCGTTTGTTTTTATAGTAATTGGTTATGTATTCATAGCTTTTTGTAGCATTTTTTAAGTCAAGTGTATCACTTTCATCTATTAATGGATAAACGAAGTATGCTCTACCACCATCATCTAACAAGCCACCGACAAATTGTAATGCATTATCTAACTGCTTTGATGAATAAGACTTTGTAACCATAGGGATACGCCCCGGTGGTAATTCATCAATAATACTAACGTCTAAATCACCATATAATGTCATAGCTAACGTACGTGGTATAGGTGTTGCAGTCATTAATAAAATATCTGGAGTATAGCCTTTGTCTATCAATGTTTTACGTTGACGTACACCAAACCTATGCTGCTCATCTACAACTACTAACCCAAGTTTGTGAAACTCGACATCATCTTCTATTATTGCGTGCGTACCTATAACAAAGTTGACAGAGTTTGTTGCAATTAGACTCTTTATTTCTTGTTTATTCTTTTTTGTTACTGAACCAGTCAGTAAGCACGGTTTTATCTCGCTATACTTAAACTTAGATGTTATGTTAGCAAAATGTTGCTCTGCAAGAACTTCTGTAGGTGCAATAAGTAATGCTTGGTAGCCATTAGATACAGCAACCGCAGCAGCAATAAACGCTAAAACAGTTTTACCGCTGCCAACGTCACCTTGAATTAGTCTATTCATCTGCTTAACGTTTATCATATCGTTAAACACTTCAACAATTACTTTACGTTGTGAATTTGTTAGCTTAAACGGCATAGCATCTTTAATATTATTCATAAACTCTTTATCAATATTGAAAGATATAGCATTGCCACTATTATAGTATTTTCGTTTCATTTCTACCGCTAATCGAACGTATAAAAACTCCTCATAGATAAAACGCTTATATGCTGGATGCTCACGATTCATTATTGTGTTTACGTTTTCAATAGTTTGTGGCAAATGGATTGTATTTATAGCATCAATAATCGCTGGGTAGTTATATTTATCAAGGATATATTCTGGTAGCGTTTCATCAAAATTGTTTAGGTATTTATCAATAGCGGTTGCAACAAATTTTCTATAAGTAGTAAGCGGTATAACCATTGGTGTAACATATACTGAGCGTATTTTGCCAATATCACTTTCTTTCAAAAATTCTGGATGAAATATAGCTAATGAGCCATCTTGACGAGTAATTGTACCGTATAAATAGTACATTTCACCAACAGTTAGCGTACTTGCAGGATATTCTCCCCTAGGGTTTAGCCATACGCCGATAATATAGCCTTTAGGGTAACTAAACATAGCTTTCAGCATGCGCTTGCCGTTACGTGTCCTAACTATGCCATATGTTTCAAGCTTGCCAGATAGCAATCCTTTTTCGCCGTAAGTTGTAGATATTTGTAATATGTCATATCTATATGGAAAAGAGTATAAAAAATCATAAATTGAATGGATTTTATGGCGAGCAAGTGCTTCAAGTGACTTTTTACCTATGCCACTAATATTTGAAATTGATTGTGATAATAAAGAAACCGCCTTACTATCGTTAGTATTTGGCGGTGTTAATAAGCTATCCATAATTGTATTCTATTATTTAGAGATATTGTCGAGCTGTGTTTGTTCTTGATGAGAAAAAACTTTCATAATATCAAGTATAACTACCATTCTGTGCTTGAGCCTCGCGACACCAGCAACGTAGTGATCAAACGAGTTACTAGAACCCGGTGCAATATCAATAGCATCTTCATTTATTCTGATAACTTCTTCCACATTATCAACAATAAAGCCTATCCTTCTGTTATTGACATTTACAATTATTATACGTGATTTATCTGTAATATCATTAATAATGATGTTTAATTTCTTACGTAAATCAACTATTGGGATAACCCTACCACGCATATTAATGATGCCTTCAACAAACGAAGGCGCTCTAGGTACAGGGGTAATTTCCATCATTCTGATAATTTCTTCAACTACCATAATATCAACACCGAAGTGTTCTTCAGCTATCATAAATCCGACAAACTGTTTTAAATCTGCCATAAATATACTCCAAGTTTAATATACATCTTATAATATTAGTATAACATTAGAAAAAAACTTTTCAATAACTTTATATCTAAAGTACAATATTATCTATTAATCTAGCACGCCCAAATTTTACAGCAAGTAGAATAGCAGTACCTTTTGAAACTGTTTCAACAGCCTCAAGCGTTTCAACATCTACTATGCTAATGTAATCTATTGTGGCTAAATTGTTTTCAGAAATTTTTGTATGGATAGCGTCATAAACATCTTTAGCAAAAGTTGTATTGTTATCAAACATTTGTTTAGCTAACTTTAATGATTGGTTTAATGATAATGCTTGCACTCGCTCATCATCTGTCAAATATATATTACGTGAGCTAAGTGCTAAACCATCGCTTTCTCTAATTATCGGCATGCTGACAATATTAACATTCATATTTAAGTCGGCAACCATTTTTTTAATTATCATAACTTGTTGCAAGTCTTTCGAGCCAAAGTAAGCGTTATCTGGTGTAACTATGTTAAATAATTTTGTAACAACAGTTGTAACACCTTGAAAATGAGTTGGACGAGAAATACCACATAGTTTTGATGACATCACATCTACAACAACGCTAGTAAGTGATTTGCTGCCATACATTTCATCAGGTGACGGGTTGAAAACAATATCGACATTTGCAGATTGGAGCAAGCTACAATCACGCTCTAAATCTCTAGGGTATGAGCCATAATCTTCATTTACGCCAAATTGTGTAGGGTTTACAAATATGCTAACAATAGTAATATCATTATTGGCAACACTTTCATTAGCGAGTGATAAATGTCCATCGTGTAAGTAGCCCATAGTTGGAACAAAGCCAATAGATTTTCCACTAAGTTTTAGTGCTTTAATCTCGCTTTTTATATCTTTAATATTATCAATAATTTTCATTATAAATTCTACTTGAACGAATGATCGTCATCAGGATAAGTACCAGCCTTAACATCTGTTATAAACTCTTTTGTAGCATTTGTGATAACTTCGGCAACATTAGCGTAGCGTTTAACAAATTTTGGTTTAAAATCAGTAAATAGTCCAAAAACATCGTGAAATACTAATACTTGACCATCACAACCAACACCAGCGCCGATGCCTATTGTTGGTATAGATATTTTATCGCTAATTGTTTTCGCAATATCATTTTTGACACACTCTAACACTATTGCAAATGCGCCAGCTTCTTCTAAAGCAGTCGCATCATCTATTAGTGATTGGTCGCCAAATACTTTGTAGCCACCTAATGCATTGATTGCCTGTGGCATAAGTCCAATATGCGCTAAAACTGGGATACCAGCAGATGTCAATTTTTTAACTAATGGTGCAATTTCTGCTCCACCTTCTATTTTGATTGCGCCTGCCCCACTTTCTTTCATTAAGCGCATGCAGCTACGTATTGTATCTTCGTCAGATATGTTTGTACAGCCAAACGGTACATCAGCAACTATGAAAGCACTGTTAGTAGCTCGTTTAACAGCTTTTGTGTGATAGATAACATCTTCAAGTGTGACAGGGAGCGTTGTCTCATAGCCGCACATGACCATGCCTAGCGAATCACCCACTAAGAGAATATCTACACCAGCGTTATCAAGGATTTTAGCAGATGTATAGTCATAAGCAGTAATACAAACAATTTTTTCGCCTGCTTGTTTCATTTTTTGAAATGTTCTTACAGTATTTCTAACAGTTTTATTAACAACACTCATTGCCAACTCCCTTTTATATATTCTAAAAGGGTAAAACTATTGCTGAATATTACACCTTTGTAGAAATAAATTATTATTAGCTAAATAAAAAAATATTAATTAACAGATGTACCTATCCATAGCGTTTTTGCATGAAAGTTAGAGTGATTTTTCAACTTATGTGGCGTACCAGATGAAAAGTAAACTGATTCACCTTTTTTAAGCGAGTATTCATCTTTACCGATGATAAGCGATAAATCGCCCTCGATAATGTAGCCATAACGCTCGCCAATTTGTTTAAAACCATCAGAATGAGACTCACCATACGGTTCAATCTCAAGGATAACTGGCTCAAACTTCATATCAGCAAGTTGAGATGACATAAGCGTATAGTTTGCATCAGTATCTTTGATAATTTCATAATCTTCATGACGTATGATGTGTACTGATTTTCCTTCATCTTCAAAGAGTTTGCTCATTGATGCACCAAGTGCAATACATATCTTTTTGAGTGATACAATAGATGGTGAGTTCTTATCATTCTCTATTTGAGAGATAAAACTCTTTGTAAAACCAGTTTTTTGTGAAATGTCTTCTAGGGTG